>JAJYKO010000848.1 GCA_021788565.1 Chloroflexota bacterium | reverse complement strand
CCCACGCGCAACTGGCAGACCGAGGTCTTCCAGCGAGTGGACGGGATCAGCGGCGAGACGATGAAAGATAAGGTGGTCAAGGCGAACAGGGCCTGCTTCGGGTGCCCCGTGAACTGCACCAAGTACAGCGTGGTCCCGTCCGGCCCCTACAAGTCGGTGATCAACGGGCCTGACTACGAGACGGTCTTCGGCTTTGGCAGCATGTGCGAGGTGGATAGCATAGAGGCCGTGTGCAAGGCAGATGAGATCTGCGATCACTATGGGCTGGACCTGATATCGGCCTCTGCTACCATTGCCTGGGCGATGGAGTGCTACGAGAAGGGCATCTTCACGGAGGAGGACACCGGCGGCATCGACCTGCGCTTCGGGAACACGGACGCGATGCTCGAGATGACCGAGATGATCGGCAAGCGGGAGGGTCTCGGCGCCCTGCTGGCGAAGGGATCCAGGGAGGCATCCCGGATAGTGGGAAAGGGCAGCGAGCGCTTCGCCGTGCAGGCCAAGGGGCTCGAGCTGGCGGGCCACACCCCCAGGCCGTTCGCGTCGGCGGCTGTGGGATACGCCACAGGGCCCAGGGGAGGGAGCCACCACGACGCCCGCACCACCGCTGAGAAGCTGGGCCTGACGGATCGGAAGGTCCTCGACGGCAAGGCCGCTGTGGCAGCGGAGGTCAACCACTTCCTGATCATGGGCGACTCCGCCCTCTACTGTCACCTTCCGGAGACTGTGTGGGGTCCGGTGGGGATCGTCGAGAACACCGTCGAGGCGCTGAACGCTGTGACCGGCTGGGATCTGGACGTGCCGGCTGCCAGGAAGATCGCCGAGCGGCAGTGGAACATGATTCGCTGCTTCTCGGCTCGGGAGGGGTTCACCCGGGCCGACGACCTGCTGCCCATCCGGATGATGGAGGACCCGATCCCCGAGGGACCCATGAAGGGCGCCGTGATACCTCGGGAGACCCTGGAGCGGCTGAAGAACGACTACTACGCGTACCGCGGGTGGGATCAGGAGACGGGCAACCCGTCGAAAGAGAAGCTCGCGGAGCTTGGCCTGGACTTCGCCATCGGCGACTTCTAGCGCCCCACGACGCTGACGTTGACGTGTAGGGGCCGTGACGCTGCGCCAGCTCGCGTCTCGCACCGTATCCGCCCGCCATATTTCCCTTGTAGGGGCGGGGCACCGTACCCGCCCGCCCGGACGGGCCGGCAGAGCCGCCGGCCCCTACATCACAAGATCAATGTGACGGTGTCCGGTGCCTGGCATCGGGGAGCTCGGTTGTCCCCGTGACGCGAGCGAGCACAGCGTCACGCAGGCGGCCCTCCAATCGACCGCCGGCGTTAGGGACAACGCTGCCTCCCAGCAGCGAAAACAAGGATAGGCAGGATGAGGCACCCAATTCCCGTCCTGTCTTTCTACATCCTCGAGGCTGTACGCATGTAGCCGCAGCCCTCCCTTTGAAGTCAGAAGTGGTAGGGCAGACCGGCCGCCATCTGTCTTCTGTGTGAGCAGCCGTTCTAGCTTGCCGTCACTTCGTAGCGCGTCCTCGACGGCGGCCAAGTCCACTTCGCTAACTCTAAGCCGTTACGATCTTCCGTCTTAGGTTCCCCCAGAGGGAGACTTATCTGCACAAGGCACGACGGTGCGTTTCTCCCGGTCAATGCTGAGCTTCTCCAGATCCTCGCTGTAGATGACTTGCTTCGTGCCGTCGTGCCAGTGGAGCAGAAGCTCTTCAAGCTTGGACGAAGTGATCACTATCTCGGAGCTGGTGGTTCGATGCTCCAATACGATGTTGAGGCTTCGTAGAGGAATCGGGGCGCGGCCTGGGATCCTCAGGCACAAGTCGTCCGATGTGATTTTAAGATCATAGTTGCCGTCCCCGGGTGCGTGGTGTTCATCCTTGATCCGGTTGACGAACTCAAGAATGTGAGTTTCTTCGCCCTCCACGGTGATGTAGGCAGGCGTTTCTGAATCTACGAGGATGGGGTCACGCTGATCCTCTGCTCCCCGAGGGTCGATGGATACGGACCTAACATCTGTCGAAGCGACTAGTAGAGTGAGATGAACGGTCTTGATGAGCCCGTCCCAGTCAGCCTCGCGGAACTCATGGTTGGTTCTCTGTCCGGTCGGTGATCTTGCTAACAACACAATGGACGTGTGTGACGGGTTATCATGCCGCGGATGTGCGTGAAAGAGACTCGTGGTTAGCGGGACGGCTACATCAGTTTGGGGATACGATGCCTCCATGTCGCACAATAGGTTCTTTTCGCGACGCATGGGGAAGGGAAGTTCGGACTGGTCAGCTGACGCCGGACAACGAAAGTCGAAAGCTTTGGAGGCGACAATTCCGTTATACTAGTCAACGGAGGGTCGCAAGCATGAAGGAATCTAGGTCTCCTCGCCGAACCCCAAGAATAAGGATCCCATCGGCCGAGCGCGTGACACCTGAAGAGATCGCTCGGCGATCTAGAGCCGTGGATCGGGTCCTGGAGGTCCGCCGCAAGATCGGGCGTATCGGCATCCCGGCCGATGGCCTCGTACATGAGGTGCGCAAGGAAAGAGGGTGTGACTGAGACACCGTTCTTCGTGGTGGACACATCCGTCGCGCTCAAGTGGCATCTGGAAGACGAGGACCAAGTTCCCGAAGCTCTCGCCGTACTGGAAGACTACCGCCGCGGCCGTATCTCACTCCTGGCTCCCGACAATATCCGCTACGAGTTCGCCGGCGCCATTCGAAAGGCCGTCTCGCGCCGCCGCATCAGTAGCGAGGACGGGCGGCTGGCTATTGACGCCTTTCTTGGGCTGGAGCTCCGGATGGTTCGCTCCAACAGCCTGATTGTCATGGCCTACGCCACAGCTGCCGCCTACGGGTGTTCCCTTTACGATGGACTGTACGTGACGTTGGCGCAGCTCGCTCAATCGCCCCTGGTCTATGCTGACAGTCGCCTTCGGAACACACTCGGCGACCGTTTCCCCCTCGGAGTGTGGATCAGCGATTACTCTTCACCGTCTGCGTAGCAGTTAAGAATGTCAATCAATTCGCGTAGGGGCGCGTACCCGCCCCCGGGCGGGCCGGCAGAGCGTGACGCGAGCGAGCGCAGCGTCACGCGGCCCCTACGTTATCCTGCCAATCCTGTCTATCCTGTTCCGGTCCTTCTTCCCGTCTCCCCGTGCTACCCCACGGCCACGCCGGCGGAGCCGAGCACGTCCGCTACCCAGGGGATGTCCAGCTCCTCCAGCCGTGCCCGGGTGGGGATGCCCGTGGCCGGGTCCCACCCCCTCATCTGGTAGAGCAGGGTTATCGCCTCCTCGAGCTGCTGCTTCGATATCGACACACCCTTCAGCCGCCCGTCCGGCAGCGGCTCGAAGAAGCGCTCGGGCAGCCGGTCCAGGTCGCGCCGTGCCCCCTCCCGCACGTTGAAGGCGTGGGTCAGGTTCGTCGTGCGCTCGCCAGCCTTCAGCAGCTCGTGG
>JAJYKO010000847.1 GCA_021788565.1 Chloroflexota bacterium | reverse complement strand
CAATTGAGCGGCTGGTGGGGCCATTTGTAGATCCCGATGTGGGGATGACAGGTGCTCGTCCTGTACCCGTCAACGACCCGAACACCTTCATGGGCTTCGCCGCCCACCTCTTGTGGGAGATGCATCATCAGGTCGCCCTGCATCAACCGAAGCTGGGAGAAATGACGGCCTATCGGCGGATCTTTCAGCGCATCCCCCGCTACTCGGCCGTGGACGAAGCAAATATGGAGCCGCTCATCAGGGGTCAGGGCTACGAACTCCGCTACGTGCCGGAAGCGATCGTGCACAACCGCGGCCCGGAAACGGTGGATGACTTCCTGAAACAGCGGAGGCGCATATACGCCGGCCATCTCCGCATGCAGCGGGAGCAGGGATACACCGTCTCGACCATGGACTCTACCACCATCCTGAGGGCTCTTGTTCGGAGTTGGCGTCTGTGGCTTCGCCATCCGAGTTGGACCGCGGGCGTTATCTGGCTGGAGTTCTACGGCCGCCTCCTGGGCTGGATGGACTTTCGACTGAGACAACGCGACCACGTCGTCTGGGACGTGGCAACGACGACTAAAGGGGCGATCGAATGATCGACGTAGTGTGGAAGATACCTCTATTCATGGCCTTTCGTCAGCTCGGCTGGCCCAAGATGCTGCCGATCAACATAACGCTGAGCCCCTCACCAAGGTGCAACTCCCGTTGCCTGACCTGCAACATATGGATGAAGCGCGAAGACGAGCTGTCCATCGAGGAATGGGACAAGGTGTTCCAGAGCCTGGGTCACGCCCCCTTCTGGGCTACCATCAGCGGCGGTGAGCCGTTCATGTTCCAGGATATCGTGCCCCTGGCCAAGAGCCTGTACAACCGATGCAAGCCGGCTATCATCAACATCCCCACGAACAGCCTCATGTTCAAGGTCATCCCGTCCAGGGTCGACGAGATCTGCCGAAGCTGCCCGGACTCCCAGGTCATCATCAACCTGTCCCTGGACGGCGTCGGCGAAAAGCACGATCGCATTCGAGGCATCGCTGGCAACTTCGAGAAGTTCGAGCGCAACTACCACGCTCTGCGCGAGCTGAAGCACCCGAACCTCAGCATCGGCATTCACTCCGTCATCTCCCGCTTCAACGTCGACGACGCGCCCGAACTGTTCAACTACGCGCTCGGGGTCAAGCCCGACCAGTACATCACCGAGATCGCGGAGCAGCGGGTGGAGTTGGACACGGTAGACGTCGGCATCACGCCGTCGGCCGACAAATACTCCTGGGCCATCGATCAGTTGATCAGCCGCATAGAGCAGACCAGATTCGGCGGCATCTCCAGGGTCACCGAGGCCTTTCGCGTGGAGTACTACAAGATGGTGAAGCGCTATCTGTCCGAGCAGACGCAGATCATTCCCTGCTTCGCCGGCTGGGCCTCCGCGCAGATCTACTCCAGCGGCTCGGTGTGGCCCTGCTGTGTGCGTGCCGACAACCTGGCCAACCTGCGCGACGTGGGCTACGACTTCCGCCGCATCTGGTTCTCGCCCGAGGCCGACCGAGTGCGAAGGAGCATCCGCGCCAAGGAGTGCCACTGCCCACTGGCCAACGCCAGCTACACGAACATGCTGATGCATCCCCCTACCCTGATGCGGGTGGGGACCAAGGTGGCGAGACGATCCGTGCCGGACATCAACTCCCGCCCGGCGGCGGAGCCAGACTCGACCCCCGCGCAAGTCTGAAGTATGGAGGAATCCACGCAATGACCTGGATCCATGAGCATTTTCGTAGGCTGGCCACTCCTGAGTCGGGACGGCGGGCAATAGCCGGCTACCGTATGGGGATAAAGTCGGGCGGATCGATCCGCGGGGTGCGGATCATCGGCGGACCAGACTGCTGTTCTGCCTCCCAGGCCGTGGCAGCGGATATCTACCATCCGGACAGCGCGCCCTCCCTTCCGCTGGAGGGGTGCACCCATCCGACCGGCTGCCGCTGCGCTTATCGCCCGGTTATGTCGTACGAGGAGTAGCTCCATGACAGTACTGGTAACGGGCGCCACGGGGCTGCTAGGCAGCCACGTCGTAGACCTGCTGCTACATCGCGGGGAGAAAGTGCGCGCCTTCGTGCATCGTGATGATCCGAGTCCGCGCGTCGAACGGATGGCGCAAGCCAGTGTCGACGTGTGCTTCGGCGACCTTGCGAGGCCAGACTCCCTGGAAGGAGCGGTACGCGATGTCGAGCTAGTGGTTCACTGTGCGGCACGAACGGGGCCCTGGGGACCGCGCAGCGAGTATGAGGCGACTAACGTATGGGGTCTCAAGGCCATTCTGGACGCGGCCTTGAACGCGGGCGTACGGCGCTTCGTGCACGTCAGTTCCATCACTGTGCACGGCAACGACGTAAACGGCAGCGCCGACGAGACCTCCCCGTTCCGCGTCGAGCCCAATCCGTACGGATGGTCGAAAATCGTGGGAGAGCAACTCCTAACTCAAATGGTTCGGGAGCATCGAGCACCGGTCACGGTGGTGCGCCCCGGTCTAATTTACGGCCCCCGCGACCTGGGGAGTTTCGGTCGCTTCGCCCAGATGATTCACCAGGGCCGCATGGTGGTTATAGGTTCTGGCGCCAACCACATTCCCTTGATTCACGTCCACGACGTAGCGCTCGGCATCTTGCTCGCCAGCGAGGCACCAAGTGCGGTGGGCAGGACATACATCCTGGTTAACGACCGGCCCGTGACCCAGAGTGAGTACCTCGAGGCAATCGCGGCTGAACTGCATGTGCCTGCGCCCACCCGCCACGTCCCATATCGTCTGGCGCTGGCGCTCGCTGCCGCAATCGAAGCATCCAGTCATCTTATGCGCAGGCGACGGCCGCCACCTCTTACACGTTTCGGAGTGCAAATGCTGGGCGGAGAGAACCGCTTCCGCATCGACCGGGCTCGAGAGGATCTCGGTTTTGTCCCGCAAGTACACCTGGCAGACGGAGTACGCCAAAGTGTCGACTGGTGGTATCGCGACAGGGCCTCGTGGGAACTGAATAGCTGAGCAGGAAGCCCGTGACACCAGTGGGGCAACGGGAGAGAACCAGGCAGCGCACTAGTAGCGCACAGGAGGACAGTAATGGAAGTTCTAGTTACGGGAGCAAACGGCTTCGTCGGACACCACCTGGCAGCGGCCTTGTCGGCGCGTGGCGACACCGTGCGCGCCTTAGTCTTGCCGTCAGAGGATGCCACCTGGCTTGGTGAACACGGAGTCATCGTCTACCGGGGCGACATCCGCGACCCGGACACGCTGGCCGAGCCGATGCGCGGGGTTCACATTGTCTTTCACCTCGCCGCTGTGCATGGCTTGTGGCGTCCGCGCCACGAGTACCACACCATCAACGTGCTCGGCGTCGAGAACGTCTGCCGAGCAGCGGCGATAGCTGGAGTCCGTCGTCTCGTCCACGTCAGTAGTTGGACCGTTTACGGCATGGGTTTCACCGACCCAGTGGGCGA
>JAJYKO010000022.1 GCA_021788565.1 Chloroflexota bacterium | reverse complement strand
AGGCCGGTGGGTGTGGTGTCTCGGGTCGGCTCGGGTCGGGCGCCGCCGCGGGGCGTTGGAAGCCCGACTCTTGTGGTACTGCTGGTGGTGTTACATGCGTGGTTTTGGGTGTGGTTGATGCGGGGTGCCGGCTACCTTGGTTTGTCTCATGATGCCCGCTCCGCAACCCGCTCCGCAACCCGCTCCATGGACCTCTCCCAGCCCTCTTCCAGCCACCGCTTCAACCCGCTGTAGCGGCGCTCCGTGTCGTTGTTCCCGACAGCGATGCCGATGGCCTCACGGGTCCCAACCAACACCACCAGCTTCTGAGCCCGGGTCACGGCCGTATACAGCAGGTTCCGCCGCAACATCACACGCTGCTGCGTGAGGATCGGCACGACCACCGCGGGATATTCAGCACCCTGGGACTTGTGGACGGTGATGGCAAAGGCGTGAAGCAGCTCGTCCAGGTCCCTGAAGTCGTACCTCACCGGCGACCCACTGCCGTCGAAGCCCACCAGTAGTGTCTTATCCTCCACGTCGATGGACTCGATGAAGCCGGCATCCCCGTTGAAGACGTTCTTCGCGTAGTTGTTCACCGTCTGCATCACCTTGTCGCCCACACGGAAGCTCAGGTCACCGTGCGGTGCCTCGGCCTTCCCTGGCCCTGGCGGGTTCAGCACTTCCTGAAGCCGCCTATTCAGGGCCTTGACGCCAGCCTCGCCGTTCTTCATTGGGCTGAGCACCTGGATATGACGCAGCGGGTCCAGCCCGAACTTCTTGGGGATGCTATTGGTCACCAGGTCCACTACACACCCCGCGGCCTGCCCCGGGTTCTGCTTCTCGAAGAAGAACATCCCCTCAGGCGCCCCCTTGCTGCTGAACACGGGCATCTCCCCACCGTTGATGTCGCGTGCGGCCTCCGCTATGGACCCGTCCTCGCTGTGGCGGAAGGTGAAATCCAGCTCGACCTCGGGGACGGTCACCGAGTCGATGATGTCACGCAGCACGTTGCCAGGCCCCACGGATGGGAGTTGATCCACGTCGCCCACCAGTACCAGGTGCGAGCCCGGGTCTATTGCCCGAAGCAGGGCATCGGCAAGCGGCACGTCCAGCATGGAGACCTCATCCACGATCACCAGATCGGCCGGGATGGGGTTCCCTTCGTCGAGCTGTGCGACGCCCCCAGGCTGAAGCTGTAGCAGGCGGTGGATGGTGCTGGCCTCGTGTGTGGTCGCTTCTGAGAGCCGCTTGGCCGCGCGGCCGGTGGGAGCGGTGAGCG
Organism: Chloroflexota bacterium; assembly: GCA_021788565.1. The sequence continues at coordinate 16,004 of JAJYKO010000022.1, read as the reverse complement.
CCAATGAGACGTCGTGCGCGTCCGCCAGTTCACACAGGGTCCGCAGCGTGGTTGTCTTGCCGGTGCCGGGTCCGCCGGTGATGACGGTGACCTTATGAGTGAGAGCCGAAAGGACAGCCTCTTGCTGCCGCTCCGTCAATTCCCCGGTAGGGCCAGGGACGTCCCCTGGCTTGGTACTCGCACTGCCAGCAACGAGCCTGCCCTGGGGACATCGCTCTCCGCCGACAGGCTGGTACCCCGCCCGTATACGCTGGATGGTTTCGACACTGAGGCTCAGCCTGTCGTCTGTATCGTCGAGCAGCCGCTGGATACGTTCGGCAATGTTCGCCTCGGCGAAGTAGAGAGGCGCTGTGAAAATCGCCTCGGCTCCTTCGACGGGCTCGCTCCGCACGTGCTCTTCCGCGGTGAGACGGTCGATTGCTGAACCCACCCGCTCGGGTGGCATGTGTCCACCCAGGCCCAGCACCTCGGGAGCCATGGCCATCTTCGCCAGCTCTGACCTGGGCAGGTAGGTGCTCCCCTCGTTTGTGGCCTCATGGAGAACGTGGAGGACCCCAGCCATGGCCCGCTCGATAGAGTCTCGCGGCATACTCAGGCCCAGGGCAATATGGTCCGCCGTGGGGAAGCCGATCCCGGACACCTCCAGGAGCCGGTAAGGCTCGTTTCTCACGATGGAGGACGATGTACTGCCAAACTGCTTGAAGATGCGGTTAGCCAACCCTATCCCGATTCCCAGGGAAAGCAGGAATGGCATAACCTCCCGCTCAGCCTTCTTCTCACCCCAGGCCTGGGCAATCGCGGCCGCCAGCTTGCGGCTGAGCCTTGGCACCTCAGACCCGAGCCGCTCGGGCTCCTTCTCGATGATGTCGCCTGTCTCAGCGCCGAAGGTGTCCACGATCCGGTCAGCCGTCGCGGAACCCACGCCCTTGACCAGGTGGGCCAGGTAGATGCGAAGACCGTCGGCCGTAGCCGGCGCTGTAGCCTCGTAGCGCTCGACCTTGAACTGCCGGCCGTACTTTGGATCGTTAACGAAGCCTCCCCACGCACGGAGCGACTCACCCACGCCGATGCCTGGCAGGGTGCCCTTGATGGTAACAATCTCACGGACGGCGCGCCCGCGCTTCTTCCTTTTGTCACTCGACACAACCGACACAACCCCCAGGCGGGCGACGGTGAAACCGGTCTTGTCGTTCCTGAAGGTTATGCCCTCGACCGTCCCTTCGATGAAAGGGACGTCGTGTGAGACAATGCCCTCGGGCATGTCCCAATCAGGCTCACCATGCCAGGGGAGAACGAGCGGCAAGCGACCGGCTTCGCCGGCGCTCGTTCCGGGACTCTGGTCCCGTCGCTTGCCGTCCCTGGCCCTAACAGCCGTCTCATGGACATCCAGCAACTCATCCAGTGTGGTCGTTGGCTCGATGGCTGTATTCGTCATGGCCGCAACCTCTCGCCGCAATGCGGGCAGTAATCCCAGGCGTTCGGGTCCGCCGTGCAGAGATGGCCGCCGGTCTGCCCTTGTGCCGAAAGTACGGCCGTGGTTTCGACACCCGGCCCGTTTGCCAGCCCCAGCTTCATCTGGTGGATTTCCCGGACTGACATGGTGGCGAAGTTAACCCTGGAGGCCAGCTCTTCCAACTGCTCTTGCGATAGGGATGCGAACTCATAAAGCTGATATTTGCTTCCCTTATCCAGGTTCAAACCGTTTAGGCGCCTAAACTTTTTATTGTCAAGTTGGTCGTTGTGGGTCTCAGCGAGCGACGTTGCTACGGTCAGGCGCTTCAGCGCCGTGTCAGCCCCGATAAGCTGGCTGACTCGCCCCGGACTCATCTTAAGGACCTCGTTGGCAAATTCTGCGAAGCTCTTGTACCCCATACCCAGCCGCTTCCACAGCCGGCGCTCTCGGAATTCGCGCAGCATACCGACGGAATTCACCCAGCTCTTCTGAAGTTCGTCAAGTTTCTGCCTCGCCTCTTCGACCTGTTCGGGAGTCCACGACAAGGGATCGCCATCCTTGTCGAAGTTGCACTCTAGCTTCGCTCCGTACCACTCCAGCGGATTGACCTGGCCTGTTTCTGCCACCTCCCGGCAGTCTTCGCAGAGCGGATGCGCTCCGTCGGGCGAACCGCGACCCTCTGGGATTATCCAGATATCCATGCGGCACAGCGCGGTGGCCGCCTGCAGGGTACCCTCCCCACCACCATGATTGCTCTTGACCAGATGGCGCACGTTGCTGTCATCCCTAACGTGCACCGGCTTACCGTAAAGTAGTGTTCCCATAGTATCTAACCACCTCCCGTTGCTCTCGACTCGATCCTGTCATCATGTGGGGAAACCCAACACCCAACACCCAACACCCAACACCCACGAACCACCGCCCATAAACACCTGCCATCGTCGCGGCGTCCGACTTCCAGGCCGGGGCGGCTACCGTATCTCCTTCCCGAACGGTGCCAATGCCAGCGCCGCCAGCTTCAGATGCTGCTTTGCGAAGGGGATGCCGACAATGGTGATCGCCAGGATCAGCGCCGCTATCGCGTGAGTCAGTGCGATGCCAACGCCTGGGATCAACCACAGGATATTCATCACCGTGGATACGCAGCCCATAGAGGACTTGCCCGGCACGACCTCGTGGCCGAACGGCGCCAGGCCCAGCAGGGCCAGCTTGACGCATTGGGCCGCGAATGGGATGCCGACGATAGTCACCGTCAGGCCGACCGCCGCGACCAGATATTCCAGGAAGATCAGCCACCCCCCACAGAGAGTGATCCAGACGATGTTGCCGAGTAAGCTCATGTCAAATCTCCTTCCGCTGCCCTGGATAGGGCGGCATACTACCGGTCGCGCCGAAAGGGTAGGGACAAGCTCCCCGGCTTTAGCGGGGAGTTTGTGACGCCTCCCAAGCGCTCTAATCGTTGTCGTGAAACCCGTTCCAGTCTTCGGCTCCCTGATAGCAACTGTATGTGTCGTCCGCGTCTCGTTCCCGCTCTCGCTCCCAGCGCTCTTCCAGGCGGTCCCTCCTTGCCAGGCAATGCTGACACAGCGAGCTGGGCTCTTCGTAGCTGGCTATGTAACCCGCCGGTTCTATCGTGACGAGTCCGCAGAGTGACCTATAGGGCCGTTTCCGCGGTTTCGCTGGGGCGACCCTCCACCTCTCCAGGTGCAGCAGTTTCCCCCCGTGCTTCGCCCGTCCAACTAACCATGCTCCCCCGGGTCCCGGGTCCCTGTCCAAGATTCTCGTGTCTTCCATTACCAGTCACCTCCAACTCATTCTTTGAACGGCACTCCGGTGCTACCGAACAATGCCAACTGCGAGGGTCGATTGGTCTCTATGCAATGCGGGCCGAACCACACAACCCGACCCGGTTGAGCACGCCGTCTATGTCCAGGAAAATCAGCCCGGTCATTCAGATGCACCCATGCACCCACACCCGCGATGGGCCGCGACAATCGCCGGCATCCTGCTCGCTGACGGCTGCCTGTCGCCGGCCAGGATGTACTTCGCCATCGCGGTCGAGTAGCCGAATTGCCGCTCGATCTCCGCTCTCGGCAGTGAGCGAAGCCACACCAGAGCAGCCGCTTCTTGCTGGGTGTCGGGCCGGCTGGCAGCCTTCAAGCTGGACCTCACCCGCCCCACCGGCTGGGTATCCACCACGCGCACTGTCTTGCGTCGAAGAACGCCAGACGTCCCCCGCTCACACTTGCTGCCATCGGGAGCGAGCGACTTCGCCTCGGGGTGGCTCCCATAGCCGTCCAGGATGCGCCTCCAGGTAATGCCATCCACCTCGGCCGGTGGGTCAATCTCCGGGTGCGCCTCGATCCATGCCAGCATGCGTCTGTACCAGCGTTGCTGCTCGACGGGGCCGTCTTGCTCCGCTTCGCCAGACTCGCCTGGAGTTACCAGACGTACAACTGCCCCGACTTTCGTGTCCCAACAAAGCCAGGTCGCCGGGCCGTCTTCGGCGGGCTGGATCACAACCAGGCCGTTGCCCATCCGGTCCAGGTCGGTGCCATCTTGCACGGGGTCCGGGTCCAACGACAGCGGCCGTGCTACCTCCAGGTAGGAGCCGAAGGGCTTGGCTCCTTCCAGATACGATCTGCCAGCGTTGAATCCCTCGAGGCGCTGGGTGAGGCTCGGGTGTGTGATACGGCGCTGCACGAAGGCGACGGTATCGAGCCATGTTGGCTCTGGCAGGCCACCCTGAGGGAGGGCCGTTAGGTCCAGGACACGATGCTGACTCAGGATGTGCTGCCAGGCTTCGTCGATCCAACCGGCACCAACAGGCTGTCCGTCGTCTGTCCGTGGCGGCGCGTAGCCTCCGAGGACGTGGGCCGATCCTTTGAGCATCTCGCCATCCTCACCGAAGAGGCAATAGCGCAGCGTGCTGACCCCGTAGAACAACACCGGCCGGTGGTTACCGCTCTCGTCGAGCGCGAACTTCTCCACCGCGATGAAGCCTTCCCCGAACGGTGATAGCGGCGCGAAGCTCTTTCGCAGGCTGTCCACCGCAGCCCAGGACAGTGCTCGGATTGCAGGCTTCCCATCCTCGGTAACCAACGGGCCACCACCGCACGGGATTAAGGAGCCGGTCTCAGTCGCGACGATATCCAACCCGTCGATGACCGCGTTCGCAACACAGCCGCCCGCTTCCTCGATAGCACTCTCCATGAGGGCCAGCATGAGCCTTGCGCCGGCTGTCACCAGGCTGGCGATGATAGGCGAGTAATAGTCGCCCTTAACGCTCGCACGCGGTGCGGTTCCCAGGGTTGGGTTAAGTGAGCCGCAATAGATGCGCACCTTGTGGGCACCGGTTTCGGGAGAGTCAACCCCAACGTCCTGAGGGCGTGGCTCGATGGTGTGCTCTTCGCCCCAGATGCCATACCCCACGCTGGATAGGACGATCTTCAAGGCGCTCGCCGTTCGCCTTGACTCAGGGTCTGCGCGAGAGAGCAGCTCCGCTCGGGCCGATAGGGCAACCTCGAATAGATCGTCCCGGGCCGGGTCGAGTGAGATACCGTGAAACTCCACCGGTTCAAGGATGGGACTCTGCCCAACCGGCTGGGCGCGGATGGCGCGTATGATCCTGGGCGCCCTGCCTGTCTTGAGCCTGGAAGCGATGACGTCGGGTAGGGCGTACCACATGGGAATCGAGCCAGCGGAGACTTCCATCAGCGTCGTGCCTATGATGCCATCCTCCTGCGTTCGGATAGGTAGCAGATCCCCGTCCGGTTCCACCAGACAGAGCACGTTCAGGTCTCGCCAGGACCCGGGGCAGGTCAGGCGCGCCGGCGTTATCTCGCTCAGCAGGGACACAACCTCGGCCGTGGCATCCTCGGCAACGATGACCCCGGCCGCGATGAACCGCCAGAGCCCGAGCAGGTAAGCCACATTGCCGTACATGGAGTGAGCATCGAGCGGGACCACCGGGACCGCCTTCAGGCGTATACCCACCTCCATGCGGCCGGCATAGAAGGCTGCACGGGCATAGCCCGCGAGGCTCTCGGGAGTCTCCCGGGCGCTCAGGTCCGGCCCGGGTTCGGTGGGTGGCGCCTGGGTGATGCCCATGCCCTTCAGGACGGCCTTACCCAGCCCCGCGGAGCTGTAGACCTTGCTGGGTGGTTTGCCGGCCAAATGCCACCCGCTATATTCATCCAGCAAGCGTTGGTAGAGCTCGCCCGTTGCCCGCACATCAGCGACACAAGCAGCGGGGCCACCAGGTGCAGCCTGATACGCCACACCGAACCGAGAGCAGGCCGCTTCGAGGGTTAGGGTACTCTCGCCAGTCAGGGCCCGGGCCAGCGTCTTCGTGTCCAGGAAGTGACCCCGGAAGGTGTAGGCAGGCCGCTCGATGTCGTCGATGGACCCTTCCGGTATGGCGTCGGATGCATCCCGCCGGCCACGCTTGCCGTTCTTCGGCCTGGTCAAACCGAAAATCGTCCCGCTCGACAGGTTCTTAACCGACACCGATGGGGTGTATACGTCGCGGTGGACCTGGCCGTCCTTGCCGTCGTAGTCGAGCAGGTCGAGGGTCCAGCCCCCACGGAAAATCCGGGCTCTCGCCGCTGGGGTGGCCTCGAAGGCCAGCCGCGACAGGGATACTGGCAGGTCCCACCCCACGATTGCCCCGCGCATGTGCCGGGTTCCGTCAGCCGTCCGGTGGTGCAGCCGGTGACCCCAGTAGAAGAGGGTGTGCTTCAAGAAGTCCCGCCGGGTTCGAAGACACAGCCCCTGGGCGGATGCATAGTCATGGACAGCCCGCTCGTCTTCGTCGCTCAGGTCATCGGCCAGGAAGAGCCCTTCCTCGACCAGGCGGGATGAACCGGGACCTCCACGTAGCACGCGGTACGACCCGAATAGCAGGCGCCCGCTGATGTCAGCCGAACCGACCGTGCCGAAGACCACGGCGATATCTGGCCATGGCAGAGTGTCAGGATCGGGCCAACGAGCCTGCCCCTGGGGCATCGCTCTCCAGGGTAACGCCACCCTGGGCTTCTCAGGTGTAGGGCCTATACCCTCGCCCTTCCCGGCTTTGCCCCGTGTCCGTGTTCGATAGCCTGGGATGGTGTGCCCTCTCACAAAAGCGGTGATTTCGATTGGTTCGCTCATCGACCGGCCTCCTCATTGCGCCTCTCGCGCATGATCTGGGAAGCTCGCCATAGGACCCTCGCGGCCCAGCGGTACCGCCGTGCCCTACGTAGGCCGGCATCGAGCTCCGATCGTTCCCCCCGGCTTAGTTCCATCTCGCCCGATCCCTCCATCTCACTCGCCCGCTCGCCCAGGGCGACCAGGTAATCAGCCATCCCAAGAAGGCCCGCTATCGTCGCGAAGAGTCGCACGTTTCCAGAGTTCCGCAGGACCCCATCGGGCCAGTCGGCTTGCAGCAGGCTCAGTTGTCGGTGCAGGTTGGCCGGCACGCGGCGGACGAAGCGCGGCCTGTTCCGCTTGCCGGCGACATGGTGTACCTCGAAGCGGTGGCCGTTGTTTGCCGTCTGAGGACGGCTCATGGGCCGTCCCCAGGACGGCTGGCACGAATAGCAGAACAGCGGATCGCTTCCTGCCACCAGGGCGACCACATCGGAGCAACCGCATACCGAGCAGGTGGCACCGAGTGGGAAGAGATTTTCGCGGGCAATCAACTGAGTAAAGCTCGACATCACGCGGCCTCCTGCTCGCCGTACATGCTCTCAAGGGACAGCTCCCCAGCCTCGGCAAGCATCCTCAGCATCCCCTCATCAGTGATGAAGGGATGCCGCACGCCATTCGCATCCTTGATAGACCTGCCCTGGAACCCGGCAAGCTCTCGATGTCCCCGGGCGCGAACATCAGCGTCTCCGCTGAGGACCCGCTCTACCGCGTTCAAGTAAGCCGAGTTCAGCTCGCGGTCGGACCTACTCCTGATCGGCATGACCTCGAACCCCCCGGGTGTTAGGACGTTGATCCAGCTGGTACCCTTCCCCATCCAGCCGCGGCCCTCCGGTACGTAGCCGGACTTAAAGCGCGTGAACACATCCGGCCGGTATTTCAGGACTGTCTCAGACCGGATGCCCTCCGCCTTCGAGGCTCGGGATAAGGACTCGCCGCGAGAAACACGGCCGGCAACAGCAGTCGCCTTGTTGAATAGGGACCGCTCCTCGCGAGACAGATCCGCGAAGGGCTTGGACACCGCGGCACGGCGGGCTTCGGTCTCGCCGGCAAAGCCGTGTGAGCGGGCCAGGCTCTCGTTGTAATCCCCCTTCGTGGCGAAGGTCTGCCCAGCCAGGGCGCCCCGGGTAAAGCTGTGAGGAAAGCTTAGCGTGGGCATATCACCACACCTCCTCGGCTGGCCCGTTGAGCGCGGGGAGTTCCACCTGACCAGCCTGGGCGAGCTCTCGCAGCATCGCCGCATCAGTGAGGAAGGGATGGCGCACGCCATCGGCGTCTCGGACGTACTGTCCCTCGAAGTGTGCCAGCTCTGGCTGGCCGCATACGCGCACGTTAGGGTCTACGCTCAGAAGCCGCTCTACGCTTTCCAGGTAGAGCCTCAGTTGCTTCCGGTCGGAAGCGCTCCGAATGGGCATAAGCTCAAACCCCTGCGGCGTCACCACGTTAACCCAGACGGTGCCCCGGCCCATCCAGCCGTGGCCTTCGGGCAGATAGCCGCTCCTGAACTTCGTGAACACAGCCGGCCGGCACCGCAAGACTGTCTCAGGGTGCATGTGCTCTGCCCTCGAGGCCCGGGATAAGGACTCACCACGAGACACGCGGCCGGCAACCAGCGTGGCCCTGTTCCAGAGCCTCTTTTGCTCGGGAGAGAGCTCAGAGAATGGCTTGCCGAGAGACGCAGGGGCGCCGTGCGTCTCAGCCTCAACCGCTGCTAGTTGTGGTAGGGTTGGGTTGGTGGTGGTGGCCCCGGCCAGCTCGGCCAGGGACCGGGACTCATCGCGGATAGACTCGATCCAGCGGTGTTCCCATTGGTCCTGAGTCAGGTGGCCGGCCCTGGAAAAGTAGCGCCGGGTCTCGGGCTCGAAGGCCGCCACAATGATGTGGGAAGCTCTGGTGCGTTGCAGTTGAGGGCGCCGATAGCGGAGCCGAACCCGCGCCGCACGCGGATCGAATATCAAGTTGGGCGCCGGTGCGGGGCTCTGAGAAGGTGGGGCGTGGCCAACCAGGGCGTAATCCCATGGGCTGCGCTCTTGCTCGGGCTGAAGCCACACGCCGAACCGACGAAGCCACACGCCTGCTGAAGGATCGCAGTAGCGCGTCTGGTAGGGGAGCACCGGGATCCCCGCCTCGTGGCAATCACGAAGCTCCCTGTAGGTGCCCATCCCGACGACACGACCATCGAGCCACAGCACCATCACATCGAGCGTGGCGAGTAGCTCTGCCCAGCGGTGGCCCCAGTCCGCGTTGCTGGTGAAAGACGTTTTCGCCTCGATGATCTCGACCGGGAAATCAAAGTGGCTGCGGAGGGCTTTCACCACCGCCGGGTATGCTGGGTCGTCGAACTGGCGGAGGCTGCATCCCAGGTAGACCCGCAGCCGGTTCGTGGATTGCGTAAAGTCTTCCATCTTTGCTGTTTGGGGCAGGTGCCTCAGTGGGGGACTTGCAGCGGCAGGGCGGAAGTGCTATATTGGTGATAGCAGATTAATCCACTTCCGTTCGCCGCCCTCGCTGTTCTCCCAGCGGGGGCTTCCCATCTCTCCCTTCCTAAAATGGTGGGTCGTCGTTCGGTGCGGCTGCCTTGCCATCGAGCAAGACCACTGTTTCCGCGTCAACGTCCATCTCGAAATGTTGCTGCCCATCCTGGCCGGTCCAGATCCTGCTGCGCAGCCGGCCCTCAACGTAGGCCTTGCTGCCCTTCCGAAGATACTGGCTGCAAGTCTCCGCGAGCTTGTTCCAGGCCGACACGCGGAACCACTCGGTAGCCTCTTTGCGATCCTCACCGGTACCGCTGTGGGTATTGACCGCTAGGCTGAAGGTCGTGACCGCCCTGCCCGCGGTCGTGCTCCGAGTCTCTGGGTCGTGCCCGAGATTGCCTATGAGAATGACCTTAGCTAGACTGGACATTTTGATAGTGTCCCCTTTCTCTTCGATTTTTGATGTAGTGCGGAAGCTTCGGCCTCTTGCCTTTCAGCAACAACGCCGAGAAAAGCCACCTGGCAGGCGGCGCAGCGCCACTGCCCGTCCCCGTGAGCCGACACCGGCAGGCACCTGGTCGCATACCCGCCGCAGTCCACACAGCGCGTTTGCGCTGGCAAGGGCAACTTTCGGGGCTCGTAAGGACCCCTCGCAACGACCGCTGCGACGGCATGCGGCCCTGGACTTTGCTCGCTCCGCCTCATGTGATAACGCCTTTCTCGACTTCCAACACGGATGGTTGAGTCCCGGGCTGCACGATACGCGGGTCCAGGCCGTGCCTGATGAAATAGCGACTCAACGCGAGCGCTACGACCTCGCTCGGTGTGAGCCCCGCGGAACCGGCCACGCCTCGCAGCGCATCATCGACACTGGCCGGCAGGCGCATCGTGCATGGCGCCATGTCTCTCTTCATCAACTTTCACCCCCAGCGTTTGAAGTAGTTCCAGAATGGCCGCGCGAACCACGGCGTCTCGCGTCTCCCCCGTCGCCAGCGCCTCAGCCCGAGCCCTGGCCACCAGCGGGGCGGGTAGCGCGAAGAATCGGTGCCGCTTCTGTTCGGTCATATCAACCACCTCCTTGCGCCCGCATTATAGCAAACGCCCCCCTCGCGCCAGGGTGGACGAAATGCTCCTAAATACACTCCCGGGATGTAGGGCCAAGGGGGTATTGTGTTTCTCTGTGGTAGTGCTATAATACTCTTAAATCGTGGTAGGTAAGGGGAGGCATGATGGGGCGTTTGGGCTATGACGAATTACTCGAAGGGGCCAGGGATATCCGCCCCGGTATCTCTCTGTGGACCATCAAGGCCTGGCAGGATGAAGGTTTGCTACCCGAACCGACCCGCGCGAAGATCGAGGGACAGGCTCGCGGGCGGGCACCTTACCGCTTCCCACCGGAGGCAGAGACCACCGTCAAGTCTCTAGCTCGGTGGCGCCACTATGTGTCTGGATCGCTAGCCGCTAAGCTCTGGCTCTGGCTGGAGGGGTTCAACCACATTGAATTCAACGACCTGGACTTGCAGACAGCTTCTGGTAAACGGATGTATCAGCTCTGGCGCTCGCTGCAAGACAGCCTGCCTGGCCTGCGGAACCTGCATTTGCTATATCCACACCAGTACCAGGAGAGGATAGGAACTGAGAATGAGCGGGACCCACGGGGCACCCAGGACCCGCTCCTAACCGATAAACGCCAGGAGGAAATTGGCGACCAGCTCAACGCGACCTTCACTGAGCCCGCCGCGAAAGCCGGCGCGTCTGACCACGTTGCGGCCGCCCTAAGTGCGGTTATCACCAGTCTCGTCGGATTACCAGCCTCGATTGATGAAACCGTGGACGTGAATGGAGACCCCAACGTCAGGGGTTCGGTGGACAGCCCCGAAGACGGGACCCCTTCGATGATAGACAAGGACTTCGCTGAGCAACCGCCCGAGGGGCTGTCCAAGGTGCTCGCTGAAACGTTGGCCTTCCTCATGACAGGAAGGGCGACTACCAACCCCATGGCGATACCTGCCTCCGACGCCAGTTTGGTCGCTCTTGTCGAAGAGAGCGACCTGGCTTCGATTGGCATGCCCTTCCTGACAATTGGCCCGCGAGAGAACATGTCGGGTCAACTGGTGATGTTTGACTTTGAGCCGGCACGTTCACTCTGGCAGAGGGTGTGCAGCCTCACCGACAGGCGCTTGCAAGAGGATATCACCACAGCACGCAGTACTATCGACCTGTTGCAGATCGCTCGGCGTATTGCCTATCGAAAGAACCCACTGGACACCATCATCTTGCTCAATCACCTGGCACACCTGAAAGAGATCAACCATATCATGGACGCGATTGAGCGTGGCGCTTAGATAACCTGTTGACTATGCCAACAGGAGCCGGCGGGTAACGGCTCCCAGGGGCGCAAGAACGGATTGACAACCCTACCGCGTGCGAGTAGGTTGGAGTCTACAACAAAAGAAGTCCGGCCGCGATGCTACTAACACCCGGCCGGTTGGCACCCGAGAAAGGAAGTCTCAGATGCAACCGAAGTCTACCGTCACGCACCCACCCCGTCAAGCCATCCTTGAGGGTGGCCGTCAAGAACCTACGTCCATACCAGCCCCGATCCCCACACCCACACCAACACCCAGCCCCGGGGTTGGGTATTGTGCTACTCGCATGCGGCCCGATGAGTCACTTGACAATAAAAAGTTTAGGCGCCTAAACGGTTCCAGTGACACCACCGGCGGCGGAGGAGCGGTCGCCTCATCGCCAAAAGAGTCAACGCGCGTTGACGTTTTATCGTCAAGTGAAGTGTACGCGCGTACACACGGCCCAGTGGAGCGAGTAGCCGAACCCACACCCGCACCCAACCCCACCGAGCCGACCCAGGGGGAATTATCACAAACGTCCCCAATTGGGGACACTTTATTGTCAAGTGAATATCCCTCGGTAGACTCTCCCCAGCTCATACAACCCGCTCCGCGACCAATCCCTGTCCGCGACGGCCTCGCCGTCATCCATGGCTACGATGTCCGCGTGCGCGTCAAGGACGGCCAGCTCGAGCTCTCCGACGGCATCATGGACGACCGGAGGGCTTCTCTCCTGAACCGCGCGACGTCGGGTCTGAAGCGTCTGGTGATCCTGGGCCACACGGGTATGGTCAGCCTGGAAGCGCTGAAGTGGCTGAACAGCCTGGGCGCCGCTGTCAGCATGATCGACGCCGACGGCCAGGTGATCCTCACAACCTCACCCCTGGGGTCTGACTATCCACACCTCAGGAGAGCCCAGGCGCTCGGTGGGTTGTGTACCTATCCCATCGGCCTGGACATCACCCGTTACCTGCTCTCCCGCAAGATCGAAGGCCAGGCCCGCGTGTTGGATACCATGGGAATAGATAGCGCTGATGTTCTAGACATGGGTAGCCGGCTGGAAGGCTCTTCAAGCTTCGAAGAACTGAGGGTCCTGGAAGCTAACGCGGCCGCGGCTTACTGGCTTGCCTGGAGTACCCAACCCATCAACTTCCCTAAGAAGGAACGTGTACCCGAACACTGGCGGTCCTTCGGTTCCCGATCCTCGCCCATCGCCAACGGCCCACGGAGCGCGGCGACACCGGGAAACGCCCTGCTTAACTACCTGTACGCCATCCTGGAGACGGAGACCCGCATTGCCCTGCTCACCGTCGGGCTCGACCCGGGTATCGGCTTCATGCACACGGACCAGCCATCCCGCGACGGCCTCGCCCTGGACGTGATGGAAGCTGTACGCCCCGACGTGGACGCATGGCTTCTGGGGGTGCTGAAGACCCGCACCTTCAGTAAGCGGGAGTTCTTCGAGCGTCATGACGGGGTGGTCAGGATCACGTCCACCCTCACACGGGAACTGTGCTCAACCGCTCCCATTTGGCGGAAGGTATTGGCCCCAGTCGCCGAGTGGGTCGCCGGGACGCTGAACAGCTGGTACCACTCGGAATCCGAGACTCAGCACAGCACAGCCGTGCTATCCACGAAGCTGAGTCAGAGCAAGCGCTCTGCTGGCAGATCGGCTTACAGGAAGGGCGAGCGAAGGGAAGCGAGCCCATCGGCTTCCTTGCCCGCCAACTGCAAGGGTTGCGGTGAACCACTGGCGAGCAACAACCGTCTGTACTGTGAGTCGTGCTCTCCCGAGGCTGAGACTCTGAAAGTGGAAAACTTCAAGTCGGTTGGTGTGAAAGCGCTGGCATCTCTCAGGCAGGATGGCAACGACCCCGCGCACGGCGGGGTCGCAGCTGCAAAGCGCTCAGCCACCCAGTCAGAGAGGGCAGCGGCTCGGGCAGCTTGGGAGGCACGGCACCCAGGCGCAGACGGACATGAAGAATTCGAGAAGGTGGTAAGGCCAAAGCTGGCAGATGTTCCTCTGTCGCGTATCGTGGCAGTGACCGGCCTATCACTGCGGTACGCTTCCCTTATTCGGAGTGGGACACACACCCCCCACCCGATGTACTTCGAAACGCTGGCAAAGCTTGCCCTCGACCAACGCGAAGGGCTGGTGGAAGCATGAACAATCGGGACCGCCGAATTCAGAAGGCTATCGACACCTACCGTGCGAAGTTGGAGAGGCTAACGCCAGAACAATATGGAAAGGAGATCGACTATCGAAGAGTGAGGACCTTCTACCCAAGCCAGGGGACGTCCCTGGCCCTAGTGAACCGTATCGCGGGACTGGAGAGATTGTTAAGCGAATGCCGTCGAAACGGCCAGGAGAAATGACGATGGCACCCCTTCGTATCACCGAGCTGAGCAGCCCGAATGCGCTGCTCCACATCTACCCACGTCAGCAGCAGCCACAGGATTGTTACCTGGAACTGGACACCAGGGACGGAGCCTTCACAGCGGATTGGAACGCTGAGATAGGCAACGCGATCCCATCAGATGTTTACCACGGGATGGTGAGACGGTACCCGATCCCGATTCTCAGCGCGAGACAGGCCAACGGGTTACTGCACGAGCTGGAGACAGAGGCACAGCGAGTGGTGGATGGTACGGTCATCGAGTGGGACGGCAACAATAACACGGCGGTCCTCAGCGAGGACGCGCAGGACGCGGACGAGACGATCAGGAGAATAACGCACGAATACGGCGACCACCCCTGGGAGGTGCTCGACCTGCACTGGGCAGAGGCGGGTAGCTGGCTGTACGAGGATCAGGAAAACCTGCAAACTCAGTTAGCAGGGGGTAAGTCCGTGGACGTTCTCATGGAGGAACTCGACGGCGACGGCACCGACGAAACCACACCGGTTCTGGTGGGGTTGCGTGGCTACCTCGAGAGTCTGGCAGGCGAGTCGTCCAGCGACCAGGACTAGCACGACAAACCCACAGCAGTAGCTGGCCGGTTGCCTGAAACCAAGGTAGCCGGCCAGCATCGACTCACACCAACAACCAGCACCGACTTGGACAGCACTCGGGATCCTCGGTATACCAGTACCACAAGAGTCGGGCTTCCAACGCCCCGCGGCGGCGCCCGACCCGAGCCGACCCGAGACACCACACCCACCGGCCTACCACGCACCGGCCGCACCACAACCACAACCAGCCAGCCACACCTTAACCGCACCGCCCCCATCTACCCCCCCCTCGCCTTGACGCCCCGGCCCACGCATCTATACTGTCCCCATCATGCAATCCCGTTCCCCGCGATCACGTCCAGCAAATGGAGGCGGTAAACCATGCCGGCAAAACGCGCAGTGATCATGCACACGATGGACAACGTCGCCACCGTCGTGGAAGAAGCCCAGCCCGGCGAAGATGTCGCCGCGATGCTCGGCAGCGATGTCATCAACGTCCGAGCCACAGAAACCATTCCCTTCGGCTTCAAGATCTCCCTTACTGAGATCCGGGAAGGCGAGATCATCCGCAAGTACGGCGAGGCGATCGGAAAGGCGAACTCCACCATCGAAAAGGGAGCCCTGGTCCACATTCACAACCTGGAGGGCATCCGGGCCAGGGGCGACCTGGCGGAAAGGGGCAATTCATGAGCTTCCTGGGCTACGTTCGATCCGACGGCTCGGTAGGGACACGCAACCACGTACTCGTCATCCCTCAGGGCTTCATCTCCGCCAAGATCTGCGACTTCGTGGCGGGCACGAAGACACTTATCACAGCGGATCACGGCTCGGGGCGCACCGCCAACGATCGCGAGACAATCGCCAGGGTGCTAACCGGCCTCGGCCGCAACCCCAACGTCGCTTCCGTCATTCTCCACGCGGCAAGCCCCGGCGTCGGCTACCCAGAGCTCACGGCGGAAAGGCTGGCCGACGAGATCGCGTCCAGCGGGAAGCGAGTAGAGGTGATCGACCCCGCGAAGGATGGCGGCACATTCGGGGCCATCACGAAGGGGATCCAGCTCGCCAGGGAGCTGGTGCACGACGCCTCCAAGCTCCGCCGCGAGGAGGTGAGCGACGAGCACCTCTGCGTCGGCGTAAAGTGCGGCTACTCCGATACCACGTCCGGTCTGGCCGGCAACCCTGCCATAGGCTACCTGTACGACAAGATCGTCTCGGCAGGCGGCACCGCCATGTTCGGCGAAACCACCGAGATCATCGGAGCGGAGCAGTTCCTGGCCAGCCGGGCCGTAAGTAAAGAGGTGGGACAGGCGATCCTGGACGCCGCCGACCGGATCGAGACGCGCGCCAAGGCGACTGGACTGGACATCCGCACCGTGAACCCGGTTCCAGCCAACATCAAGGGCGGGATCAGCTCGCTGGAGGAGAAGAGCCTCGGCGCCATCCACAAGGCCGGAACCTCGCCGATCCAGGGCATTCTCAGGTACGCGGAGCGACCAGAGGGCAAGGGACTCTACTTCGTGGACAACTGGATGGGGCACCTCTCCATATTCGCGGGGTACGCCGCCTCGGGCGCGAACATCGTCTTCTTCCA
>JAJYKO010000846.1 GCA_021788565.1 Chloroflexota bacterium | reverse complement strand
AAGCAACGTACTCTCTGCCCCAGGGTGTGGCGTATAGTTGCTGCGCCCACAATGGCAGCGTCTTGTAAAAATCAGGGACAACCAGCGTCTGGCTCGTCGGGCCGTCACCCGATGCCATGACGACGCCTGGCTTGAAGTCCAATACGCCGAAGTTGGCGCGCTGGGTTTGATAGAATGTGCCTTGGCCGTCATCCATCGCCAGACGGATAAAGCGATCCGTGCCGAGATTGTAGACCGCCAGGACATACTCGATAGCGACAATGGAAGGCGCATCAAGCGCCTGCGCCATCGCGCGGTTGAACGCCCAGTCGAAATATTCCGAGGTGGACGCCGTATAGGATGCGACAACGCCTTGATTGGTGGCGTAGGTGGTAAAATCCGCCAGGTTGGGCGTTGTCGGGTTGGTGAAGGCCATTACTGCAAGTTGATCCGATCAGATTGCGAGACGGTGGGGGTGACCGTGATCTTCATGTGCTCCTGTCGCCCGTTCTTGCCTTTTTCTTCCTGCTGCATGGCCACCTCAGTGTCGCCTACCATGCGCTTGCCACGAGTCTGCTTCTTGACAGCCTCGTCACCCGCTACGGCGCTGCGTGTGGCCTCGACTACTGCACGGCTCTGGGCTTCGTCGATCACTTCCTCCAGCCCGGCCCGGTATTCCTCTTCTTTCAACGGGCGATCCATCGAGTAGACAAGCCCCTCGAAGTTCTGCTGTTTCTGGTGGATTTCCTTGCGCTCTACCGCTCCAAACCGGCGCAGATGAGCAATGAGTTCTTCCTGTTCCTTTGGCGTCAGGCCTTTGATCTCTTCCTGATGACCCATCGGAATAGCTATGAAGATGGTTTTTCCGGTATCCATGATGCGGTGCCGAACTTCCCAATGGCGCCGCGAGGTATTGGCGATAATCATGCGATCCTCCAAAGTAAAAAGCCGTCCGAAGGCGGCTCAGGCGTGGCTATCAGTTGTAGGGAACGCTCAGCAGGGTGATGCCCTGCGGACGCCAGTTCCATCCGGCGGTCGCACGCATTTTGAGCACTTGCGTAAAGCCGCCGTCCGGGATCGGGGTGATGACCTTGTACGGCGCGGCAACGTCGCAATACTGCGTGTTGACCGCCTCGGTGCTGGGCTGCAGCTTGCCGAAGACGTTGGTATTCAGGTCGCCCATGGTCGGCACTTCGATCTCGGGGATGGTGATGATGACCATATCGGTGCCACCCGCGCCCTTGCCGATCAGGGTATCGTCGTAACCCCACTCGATTTCGTCGCCCGCTTCCTCGGCTACTTTCTGGATGGCTTGTGCAACGGTCGAAGTACCGCCGCCGGGACGCTGGTAGCTGGTGACCTGTACGATGCTGGCGTACTCCAGGGCCAAGAGCTCGCGCTGAGGGCTCAGGATGCGAATCTTATTGGCGATGGACGCGCCAGATTGATACATGCGGCTCTTGAGGCCAACGATCAGGTTTAGGATCAACTGATACATATCGTTGGGGTTGTAAGCAGAGAAGGTAGTGTTGCCGCCGCTATCAGCAGGCAGCGTGATGGCCGTGGCGCCCTGGGTGTTGAGCAGCCCCTCGTTGTTCGCCGCGTTGTAGCCGTACAGGTACATTGAGCGCAGTTGCTGGTAGATAGCCTGCCGTCCGCCCAGTTCGATGGCGTTGGGCAGAGACACGTTGTACCGAGCAGCGGCCCGTTCCATCTCAGCGTCGTAGTTGTTGCGGACCTGCAGCAGGTAGGTCAGCGCCTGCTCGAACTCGGCCTGCAGATCGACGCTGGGCAACCAGTTCGCACCGAACTGAGACGCCTGCGACTCAGTGGCGATGTACAGCGCGTTGATGTACACGGCCAGATCATCGGCGGACAGGCGCTGCCGGAGCTTGCCGTCGGCCATGGTGGACTGGAACCCCGAAGCCTGGGCGTATTGCACGATCAGCTGCGGCTCGGAGAAGGAAGGCGTGATTTTCGCCTGTGCGGGGAATAAATAACTCATGGTAGGCTCGCCTCCTTAAATGACGATCAGGGCCGCGTCGCTGGGATCAGACCAGGACAACACGCCGGAAGTGTTGAGAACCATCCGGCAGTTCTCGGAGACCTGCAGGACGCGGACGCTGGATGGCAGCTCGATGGTGGTGGAGGAGCTAGTCAGCGTGAGGTTGTAGTTTGCCGTGTCCCAATAGAACGTGCCGGAGATATCCGCGCCTTCGAGGGAGGCCAACACACCCGATGCCAATGGAACAGGAACGCGCGCGTTGCTGCCGAAAAGGTAGTAGGGCACGTTGAAGCCGGCGGGGAAGGTCGGCACCTGACTGCCGGGGGTCTGAATGGCGTTGATGCCCTGGTCATACACCAGGAATCCGTTCAGCTGCGTAGTGGTGGCCGGGGCAACGCTGTCACCGGTGCGGTTGTTGCCCGTGGCGGACGGAGTATTAACCGCCACGCCCACGCCGCCCCAGAGGGAGACGGTGCCAGTCAGGATGCCGGAGCGAAGCCATGCGCGGCTGGCCCAGTCGTCCTTGGTGAGGCCCTGAATCCAGCGGTTGTTGGTCTGGAGGATGAAGCTGTTTTGCGGCTGCGTCATCAAAGCCGGATTGAAAGAAACGGTGCTCATGGGTTATCTCCTAGTGCGCGGCTTTGGGGTTGACGAGCTTCAACCGACGCACAGCGCCAGCCGAGAATGGCTCAGTCCATACGCTGGAATCGCCGACATAATCGGTGCGGTAATGGCCCCGGTCATTGGTGGTGATGGGGCGCAGGGTGTTGGCGGGAATGATGGCGTCGGAGCGGATCGCGGCCTGTGCATCGGCATAGATCGTATCCTCCACTACCTCAAAGGCAGCACCGGTCAGCGCATCGACGCGCACGTCTTTCATGCGGTCGCTGTACTTACGAAGCCCATCCACGAGCCGCTTGCGGTAGGAGATGGGAGATTCGCCGGGGATGGCGACGCTGGCAGGGCGGTTCTCGATGGCCTGATACAGCACGTCGGCACGGCTGCGGGCTTCGGCGATGGCTTCCCGGTCGGCGATGGACGGCTCGCGGTAGACGGCGCTGAGACGGGATTCCATTTCGGCGATCTTCGCGGACAGCTTGCGGTTTTCGCTCAGGATCTGGGAATCTCGACGGGCACGATCCTCGCGGTCGGTGTCTTCGTCGTGGTCGCCTTCGTCCTTGCGCTCCTTGGCCCAGCGTTCTTCGTTGGCCTTGTGGCCGCCTTCTTTCCAGTCTCGCTCGCGCTCGGCCTCGGACTCATCCTTGCGGTCCTTGCGATCCTCCAGCTTGCGCTTCTCTTCCTCAGCGCCAGCGGCACGTTCGCCCGCGTTATGCTCCTTCTCGTCTCCGTCCTTCCGGTCTTTCCGGTCGGCGGCTTCGAGGGGGCGGCGTTCGTCGGCGTCCTTGCGGTCGCGGCGATCCATAGCGTCCAGACGCTTCATGATGGCATCGGCCCAGGCAGGGATCTCTTCGTCCTGCCCGTCGCGG
>JAJYKO010000845.1 GCA_021788565.1 Chloroflexota bacterium | reverse complement strand
GTGTAGTACTTCAACTCCACGGCCTGCTGCGCAATGAAGGCCGCGAAGAGGAAGGACACTACCGCGGTAATCTGATAGGGGCGCTTCATACTCAACCCTTTCTACCGATACTGCCGTCTCTATCTAAACGAGGGTGTAGTGGAGGCACGAGGCACAACGGATTCTATTCGCCGCCGTCCCCGTTGAGAACCGGCTGAAACTGGTTGAATATGAACAGTATGATCGGAACCGGCCGCTTCCTACGTTTCCAACTGTCTCTTGAAGACCATCGGAAGCGGGCTCACGCCCACCATCGACGTGGCGCCAACGGTGTAGCCACGGTCTCCACCCGGGCCAATCTGGACTAACTCCCAGCCTTCGCGGCCCTTATCGTTGCAGAACTGGTTCAGGCCCGGGCCCTTTCTCCAGTCGTGGACTTCCACACCGTTCACCCAGCGCGGCCTCCACACCTCCTCGCCCCAAGTACCATGGGTTTCCGCGACGACGAACATATACTCCCACTTCTGCATCCCTGAAGCCCTCCTAGTAATGGTTAGTGCGAAGCGGCTACGTGATGGCCTTACTCTAGAATGCCGCGCCGTTCATTTGTATCACCCGAACGTACTGGATATGGTCTCCTACTAAGGCACCTATGCTGTATCATTGAGACCAACTTGCTGGAGGAGCTAGCTGACGCGTGGAGACAACTGTTCGGCCGCTCGGCAACCAGGACATCGCGGCATTCCTCGGTTTGATCCAGGCGCTGGCCGATTACGAGCAGCTGGCGGGACCCGACGACGAGGCACGAGAGCGACTAACCCGGGACGCGATGGCCGACCCGCCACGGTTCCGGGTCCTTTTGGCGGAGTCGGAGGGACGAATTGTCGGCTATGCGGTGTACCTTTGGCTCTACTCAACCTTTCTGGCCCGACCGACTCTTTATGTGGAGGACATATTCATTCTTCCGCAGGAGCGCCGGAATGGAGCCGGGCGCGCCCTCATGCGGGAACTCGCTCGTGAGGCAGTGAGTGAGGATTGCGGGCGGATGGAGTGGCACGTGCTGGATTGGAACAGATCTGCCCAGGAGTTCTACAGCAGCCTTGGAGCGGAGCAGATAGCAGAGTGGCGGCTCGTCCGCCTCAACCGGGAGGGATTGGCCCGGTTGGCGGAAGATTGGTCGTAGGCACTGGTCCGATTCATCATCCACTAGTTGACAGAAAGCCGCACTTGTTGCAGCCTATAGAGCGACATCGAGTGTCTCGGGGGTGATCTTATGCTCAGTGGAGGCTTTGACCCGGAGCGTTTGGCCCCGCCAGGGAGGACCGAACCCGTGATCGGCAAGATTGTGGGCCACGCTCTGGAGTCGCCGTACGAGCGCAGCTCATTGAGGCCTGATGACAGCACCTTGTCTCAGACGTTTCGGGACCTTGTCGCGAGATTCGACGAACTGAGCAGCGAGAACGCGAACCTGAAGGAACTCAACGCCGATCTCCAGGCAGAGATTGACGAGGCCCGTGCCAAGGTGGCAGAACTGTCGGAAGTGAGCCAGTCGGCGCTCGTCATGGCTGCCCACAAACTGGAACAGGCTGAGAAGGTGATCGAGTTCCGGAGAGGGGGGATTCAGACAGAGATTGACGACAGGTTCGACCGCGCCGAGAGGCGAGCGACGGAAGCTGATGTGGTGACGATACTCGAGGAAGCGCGAGAGCTATCGTCACGTCGGGCTCTGGAGGTGGACCTGGAAACCCTCAGCATCCTTCGGGAGGCGAGGCAATTCCTTCTTGCCGCCGCTGGGAAGCTTCTCCAACCCGCCCAGGAAACCGACGATCCGCTTGTTACGCAAGTTGAGGGACGGGCATCCTGAATCGAGCCTCCGCTCGACGGGCGGCTCGAGGCTCACAACCCTCTACGAAGAATTCTCCCACGGGAATCGCTGGCTGTTGAGCCGCACCTGAAGCCCGTACGGGCCGTTCACCCACGTCATGTAGCCGTTGGTGAAGGCCGCCACGTTGTCTGACTTCCGCCACACCATCAACCCCGTGCTGGTATGCTGCACGCTGTCGCCGTTGGCCGGGTTGAAGCGTTCGTTGTCCACAGGCTGGCCCACGATTTTTCCCAGAAGCTCTGCCAGCGTCTTGAAACCCAGCATGAACTGGGGCGGCTGCTGAGGCGATGCGGGCGCCGGCTGTGCCTGTCCAGAAGAGCCCGTGTCTCCGGGGGCCAGCCACTTCGTGCTGATGGCGGCGTCGTCGACGTAAATAGTAGCCGTCGATGGAGTGATGTTGTCGGTGTAGTTGTCCACGCTCCAGTCGATCTCGTCCCCGGGGCGCCTGGTCACGATGCCATTGAGGTCGAAGAGCATAGTCCCGTCCTGCCAGAATGTGATCCTACCTGTGTGATCGGTGGCCTGCTGGTAATAGGCCTCCACCTGGATCCACTTGCCAACCGGTATGTTCGCGATGTGCTGCGTGTAGGATCGCCTGTCGATCCAGTCATAGAGGTAGAAGTACATAGTCCCGTCGGCCCGGTTGCCCACGTTCAATATCCACAGGGGGTCGTTGTTGGTGTTGGAGAGCTTGCTCTTGAACTGGAAGACGTTCCACCAGATCATCCCAGTGTAGTTCTGAGGGAAATAGAACCACGCACTATAATAAGCTTTCGGCGTAGTGATGGACTCGGCCCAGCGGAACAGGCGCGCACCCTGGGTCTGGTTGGTGGCACCCGTGATGGTGAGTTTACCTGAGTAGCGCCCGCTGTGAGCAACGTCGGTGGAAACTGTGACCGAGCCGGTGCCGCTGTCCTCAGGCCCGCCCCCTCCCCCCTGGGTCCACTCGCTAAGGTTCCCGGTCTCGAACCCAGCGGACCACAGCACGCCGTTGCTCTTTTGACTGGTAGGAGCCGCCGAACAGGCAGCAGAGAGAACTACCAATGCGAAGGCAGCTGCCACCCCGATGACCAGGGAAGCGTAGGTCCAAATAGCTGAGAAACCCGCCCAGCGATGATGTCCGGGAGAAAACACCTTGTCGCGGCGCCTCCCCAGGAGCCGCGTCGGCCAAATCCTCAATGCCTGATCTCCCAAAATCGCTTTTGTGCCGGCGCGACTGGCGCAAATCAAGGCGCAAGTTCACCCAGGCTCCTTTCAGTTGCGAATCTCGTGCCAGCGATTCTGCGCGCGGCCAGGCTGTATGAAATTGGCGTTTCGATGCTGTTCCTGTGGCACAAATGTTGCTTTGCCAACCTAACCCAGAACGAACTGGGGGCACCAGGTAGCGGCCGAATGATCGGCGCATTCCATGCAGAGACCGGGCTTCGTGAAATCACACGCAGCGTCGTGACCAGACCTCGCAGCCGGTCACGTGAAAAATAGGGAAGGGGATCAGATAGCGCTGCAGATACCTGGGCGCCAAGATGCAGAGCAAAGTTGCGTAAGCATGCTGGTAGTTTTGGCGGCACGCTAATTGTAGGAAGAATGCCTCGGCGGCACCGGTCCAGAT
>JAJYKO010000844.1 GCA_021788565.1 Chloroflexota bacterium | reverse complement strand
GGATTCCTGGGTGATGTACTCCCAGATTGGCTGCCGAGGGCTGCCGTGGACGATGGTGAAGGGGCCTTCGGTTAGCACGTACGGGAGGGCGGACAGGAATTGGAAGGATCGTTCGGTGAGCTGGCGGGCCGTCCACTCGACTGCCTGTGCGGCCATGGTGTTGAATGCTGAACTATCCATCTCGCCGACGGCGACCGCGTCGTGGTTGCCCATCACGCACAGGTGCTGATGGCGGCGGAGGAGCTCGACGCACTCGTTCGGCTCGGGGCCGTAGCCCACGAGGTCGCCCAGGCACCACAGGGCGTCCACCGCGCCCATATCGGCGAGGACCGCTTCGAAGGCGGCGAGGTTCGAATGCACATCCGCGACAATACCGTAGCGCAAAGTCGGTTCTCTCCTTCAGGAAGGCAGGTGGCAAATCCCATTCCGCGCCGCGAACCGGGTACCTGGAACCACGGAGACACGGAGGGCACGGAGACAGTCTGGCCAAGCTCCGTGTTCTCCGTGCCCTCCGTGGTGCCCGTACTCGGTTCCAAAGCTGACGGTGGTCGGCGGGGACGGCTCCATTGTAGACGCTGGAGTAGGAAAATCAAAAGATGGCGTGGGGATGATCCGGCGATTGACGGGGAGGCTGCCTGTGGTAAGATTCGGGCCGTGTGGCCGAGGTTCCGAGCCGGGGTGGCGAAATGGCATACGCGGCGGACTTAAAATCCGCTGCCCGCAAGGGCTTAGGGGTTCGAATCCCCTCCCCGGTACTACGCATAGATTGACACGGATATGCCCCGGTTGCCGAGAGTTACAGCTGCTGAACTGTTGCGCGCGCTCAGACGTGACGGCTGGATTGACGATCATCAGACCGGTAGCCACGTAATCTTGCTTCATCCGAGAGAACTGGGGCGAGTAACGGTTCCTTTCCACAGGGGCACCATGAAAACCGGCACAATCCAGAACGTGCTCGATCAGGCTGGCCTATCCAGCGACGACCTCAGGAGGCTGCTATGACTAAGCGCCACTATCGTATAGTGCTGACACCGGCTCCTGCCGAGGAGGGTGGGGGGTACACGGTAACAGTTCCTGCGCTCCCCGGCTGTGTCACCGAAGGGGACACTCTGGAAGAAGCGATAGCGATGGTGAGGGACGCGATAGAGGGCTACATCGAGAGCCTGCGCAAGCATGGAGAACCCATTCCAGAGGACGAGCCCGCAAGCGAGCCCGCCACGCTCACAATCGACCTGGCTGCATAAACGGTGGACTTCTTCGCCGCAGACCAGCGAACCTCGCGAGATAGGCCAGAACAGTTGGCCATCAATCATGAGCAGGGCTAAGCAGCGGCAGGTTTGCCTTGGATGGAAAGGGGCGAAGCGCTGCGAATACTGGCCGAACGCCACGACGAAATCGCCGCCTTCGGCGTCAAGTCGCTGTCCGTAGTCGGCTCTGTAGCCAGTCAACCAGATAGCCACCACCCTGGCCAGCGCCCCTCAGACCCTGCGCGACATCCGCATAGGGGTTGTACGTTACGAGTGCTCAGCCCCTTCTCTGCCTCTTGACTCTCTTCGTTCATCGACATGATGCATCGATAAGCGTCTCGGCGAAGGGGAGGGGGCACATCACAAATGGGATCGGTCAGGATCCACCGGGACCACTTGACAAGTACATCACAATAGTTCACCATGTTAATAAACATGGTTCAGGACTCTCCCCGGCGTTTCCTCGCCGCCGTGGCGGGACCGTTCGGGACGCACCGTAGCACCTCTGAGTCCTTCCTGTCCCTAGCCGGTTAGGGCGCCATCGCCGGCATCCCTCGGTCATCGTCGGACCCCCGTTCGCGTTTGGATGCGATCCTCCTGTGCGGTAGGTTTCCGCTCTTCCGACACTGCCGTCCCTGGCCGCGAGCAATCCTGTGGGCTCAGGCATGGCCCTTCGGTGCGCTGTTGCCGCTTGAGCGCCCACTCCCTGTCGAATATCTGTGTTCTGACTGTCTGAGCGCCCTGCCCTGGTGTATCAAGCACCGCTGTATGGGTACCTGGTGGAGCAGTTGGGATATCCGGGCGTGCCCTTTCGCTGATATGCGGCCGTCCGCATCCGAGGCCGTGGAAAGGAGGTGATGCCATCGCAGAGATGCGGCTTGATCTTGAGACCTTCGATGATCGCAAATCAGTTCTACATTCGCTTCCTGCTCTGAAGGGAGAGAAATGAACAAGAGACAGACAGCGATCACGATCGGCGTGGTGCTGCCGATGATGCTTATGATAGCGGCCGCCACTGTCGCCTTCGCGGCACCCAACGCCGCGGGCGATCCCGTGAGGGGCAAGTACATATTTGCCGCCTCGGCGTCCTGCGACTGCCACGGCCCCGATCTGGCCGGCTTCAAGCCGGGTGCCGCGCCTGGGCAGGGGGGCGAGATGTTCAGCGGCCCCTTCGGCTCGGTGCCGGCCCCGAACATCACCCAGGACAAGGCCACCGGCATCGTGGGCTGGACCGACGCCCAGATCCTCAACGCCATCCAGAACGGCGTCGACAACTCGGGTGCGCAGCTATTTCCCGTCATGCCCTACGCGAGCTACCACTTCATGTCCCAGTCGGACGCGGCTGACCTGGTCGCTTACCTGCGCACCGTCCCGGCAGTGTCCAATAGCATGCCGGACCGCAAGCTGAACGGGCCGGCTCCGTCCCTGCCGCCGCTGCCCCCCTCTCCCGCCACTGCCCCAACCAGCGGAGTGGAGCGTGGGAGGTACCTGGTGTCAGCCATCGCCGTCTGTGGCGACTGCCACACGCCCAAGACGCCCGCCGGGGCACCCGACATGCGCAAGCTCCTGGCGGGTGCACCGCTTCAGACGGGACCAAACGACGTGGAGTACCCGTCCAACATCACACCGGACAACCTCACCGGGATAGGAACCTGGACACCCGAGCAGATAGCTGCTTTGCTCAAGACCGGCCTGAGGCCCCACGGCGAACCCGTCGCTGGGATCATGGCGGCGGTGGTGGAGCATGGCTACAACCAGCTTACCGCGGCCGACGATGCGGCTATCGCATCGTACCTGAAGGGCATCCCGGCCGTAAGCAACCTTCCGACGAGCGGGGCTGGGTTCCAACTGGGCTTCAAGACCCTGGCCGATCTGATCCCCGACGTGGTTGGCTTACCGGTGGAGAACGAGCGACACACGGCCAACGGTGACGCCGTTCAGGCGACCACCAATGGGCTGCTGGTATGGCGCAAGGCCGACAACGTCACGGCCTTCACCGATGGATCCACGACCTGGCTGAACGGTCCCTTTGGCTTGCAGCACAGGCCGAACACGCAGCGGTTTAACTGGGAGCGCTGAGGGTCTAGGCATAACTTACTCAGAGGGGGGCGACGGCGCCGTCGCCCGCTCCCCCCTGGTTCGCGCGGGCCACATGGGCCGGCTTTGGTTGTCTGTACGTCCCTTTCAATCCCGGTGCTATGAGAAGAGGGTCGTCGAGACCAAGAACAA
>JAJYKO010000843.1 GCA_021788565.1 Chloroflexota bacterium | reverse complement strand
AACCTGCCAGGTCTCGAGCGCCTGGGTCCAGCACCAGGTCCTGCACCCCTGCCTTCGTGAGATCATCGGTCAGCGTCGCCAGCTCATCTAGGCTGCCCTTCGACCGGACCGCAAGCGAAGCACCGGCCTTCTTCGCCAGCTCTGCCATCGCCTGCCAGTTCTCGGAATCGGCCGCGTAGATTAGCGGTTTGGCACCCGCGCCAGCATTCAGCGCGGCTTCGATGGCGGCTGGGTCGCGAGACATCAAAATCAACGGCAGCTTGGCGTTCGCCTTCACGACCTCCAAGCACTTGACGAAAGCAGCCGGATCAGCGCTGGCGTTCTCGATCGCGATGGCGCTGAGCGTTAGCTGCATGCCCACACGCTCGACGGAGTAGGATGCTGCCTCGGCGACAGCTTTGGCCACCTCCTCAGCTGGCTGGGTGTCCTTCACCCGGAAAGCCACGCCGGGCTGATGGTAGAAGGTCTTGTCGTGACGGAACATCACGACTTCGTTTCCGACCTCAAACTTCTTATCGCCTTCGCCGACCGTGATCAGGCGAATCGGCGGCGCCGAAGCCGACTCAAGGGCGGCCTTCGCCTCATCCGAAACGTAAGGACAGGCACTCAGCTCGGCGCCTTTGGCCGCAAGCTTCAGCCCAAATGCCAGACAGGTCGGAAAACCGCACTCTTTGCAATTGGTCTTGGGGAGCAGCTTGTAGATCTCAAGTCCTGACAGAGCCATCTATTCTTTCCTCCCCGTTAAGCCTTCATCAGATTTTCGATAGCCAGCTTCACCTGTTCCACGGCCTTAGGATGGCGCAACACCACGATATCCGCGCCTGCCTGCAATAATGTGGTCGCGGTAAGTATCTCCCATATGATCGAACGCTCTCGAATGTCGCCCCATTCGTCCGGCACGCCCTCTGTGGCCTTGGACTCCTTCTGCCTCCAGGACTCCTCACCCACGGTGCAGATCATCGGGAACTGCGTCATGGCGTCGCCCGCGAGGGCACTGATGCGCAGCCGCTCCATGACAGAGTAGGTGTACTCGATGCCGTAGCCCAAAGCGCCGGTGGTGGGGTCCATCAGCATCCGCTCCGGCGGCAGACCCATATCCGTCGCCAGGATGTTGACCTGCTTTGCCATGTTGACGTCGATGGGAGACTGAGAGATCACCAGGTGGCCGCTCCCCAGGGCAGCCGCCACGATGGTCCTGTAGTTAGTGTTCTCAATGTCGCCGAGAACGATGCGCTCACCGGAAGCCGCCTCGGCTACCTTCAGTAGCACCTCGTTGTCGCGCTGAGCCAGGCCGGGGCCGTAGACGATGAGCGGGACACCGACCGCCTTGAGAACCGCCTTCACCGTCTCCGCGCCCTCTTCCGGCGAGTGGTTTAGCTGGTCCGGATGAGTACCGGTGAGCCTCAGGACCACCAGGTCCGCCCCGGCCGCCACCGCCGCTTTCGCCCACTCGCCTGGGTCATTCATCACGTCGCCCCAGGTTTCCTTCAGGTGGTCCGGCCAGTCCTTGGGATTCTGGTCGTGGATCTCCACGGCCACAACCGGCCGGTGGGCCATGCTGGACTCGAAGTGGAGGAACGGCAAGCTGGTCTCGCCGCCGACGGTGATGGTGCTGGTTCTGGTACCGCCCTCGGCGGAGGTCGCCCCGAGGGTCACCTCGCGCACCTTGCCGGCGGACTTCTCGACGGGGATCTGAACCGTCACTGCCATAGTGTAAACCTCCAGTACGGGTGTTAGGGCGGCCGCCCGACCGCCCCAACACCACTCTCTATATATGTGGCTAGAAGATGGGATCCATCGTTAGGGCAGGGTGCCCCTTCTCTTCCAGGTAAGGCAGCAGATCTTCGACGGTGGTGGCGACGCGCTCGTCGGCGATCTTGTCTAGGAGATCGGGCTCCCCGAGCTTCTCGCACACCTGCTTGAGCTCCTCCGTCATCGACTCCTTAAGGTAGGAGGACATCCATACGATCCGCTTGAAGCCCCCGTCCGCCGAGATGAACTTGTCGCTGGTCAGATAATACTTGCCGATTCCCATCATGCCCGGGGTCTGGAGGCCGCCGCCGGCCGTGCCCGCCATGGTGGAGAAGGTCATTCCCGCGGGAGTCATGCTGGTATCCTCTCGTGATACTACCATGATCCCGTTGGCCTCCGGTACGAGCATCGCGATGCACTCGAAGCAGCCGCACGCCGTCATCGGGGCATCCATGATCGAGTACATCGTCACCCTGGGCACCGACTGATTGGACTTCCTGGCGACGAAGTCGTTGACCGCATCGAACTCGCCCTTCACAGGATCCAGGCAGTTGCCCTTGACCACTGGCTGATTGGGTCCGACGGGATTGATCTCGAAGGATGCCTTGGCATCCAGCCAGTTCACCGACCCGCAGAGGCCGAGCCGCTGAGGCGAGACTATGCAGACATGGTTCGGCGCGAAGCTCTGGCAGAGCAGACAGCTGTAGAAGACGTCCACCGTCTCATCGGTCATGTTCGCCACGCGGATGTTGCGCTCGTGGTACGCCTGACGCGCTATGACGATTAGCTCATCCACTTTCTCCTGGGTCGTGTACAGGTTTACCTGCAGCTTATCCGCGATCGCAGAAAAGTCGCTCTTAAGCTTGGCGTAAAGGATCTCGCCCAGGTCTTTGATCTTGAAGCCCTTCCCCGCGGCGCCCTTGCTGATGCGGATCCAGGCGATGTCACGCTGGCCGATGTGCTGAACGCCTTCGGCGCCGTTTATGAAGTCGTGGATCTTCCGCTCCATCACCGGCTCGAAGTCCGACTGCATCTTGCGGCCAGCGACCTCCACCATGATACCAAGAGGCAGCGAGCCGCCCTCGGGAATATCGTCTATCTCCGGTCCCTGGACGGTGATCTTGCCGTCTTCGACCTGGTTCATGTCCCGCATGCGCAGGTACTCGAAGCAGTTGCTCCGCCTGCCCCCAAACTCGAGATAGAGGTTGTCTTTACGCACCCGCTCGCCCTCGAAGGCAGGGCCGTAGGCTACAGGGATCGGCACCTTGGTTATGAGGATCTTCAGACCGCGCACCTCGATGGCCTTGGCGACGATCTCGTCCACCGGCACGCCGCTCACGACGTGCTCGTAGGTGGTGACTCCACGCGGGAGGATCTCCGGGATATTAGTCTCGGCGATGGTGGGGAAGCCGTAGCTGATCGCGCCAGCCGCCGTCGCGTACTTCTCCCGATCAACCTCATTCAGCGCCATGACGAAGGCGAAGACGCGATTCTTGTTGTAGCGCAGCATCCTCTTATAATCGCCCGCCGCGACGCCACCGAAGGAAAGGGCCGCGCGGGTGGCGAACCCGAGGGAGTAGATATGCGCGTAGATCTCACGACCGAAGGGAACGAGGCGGGTGTCCCAACCCAACTCGACATCTTCCTCCGCGAGTTGATCCGCGAAGGTTCGCCCGTTCGGGTCGGTACCCGCGATGAAGACGTAAAGGCTCTTCTCCTGCATC
>JAJYKO010000842.1 GCA_021788565.1 Chloroflexota bacterium | reverse complement strand
CGGTTGTGCTCCTGATCTCGCTCGCCCTGGGTCTCGCGGCCAAGTCGGTCGTCGAGGGGGTCGTCAGCGGGAATGGAGAACTCAGGAGTATTGGAGGGCTCGTCGGCACCGGCGTCTCGGGCGCTTTCTTGCTGGCCATCGGCATCGCGAACCTCGTTGTCCTGCTCGACATCGTCGTTACTTACCGGCGAATGAAGAGAGGGTACTACGACTGGGACGGCCTCGGGGAGCGACTGATGTCGGGAGGGGCCCTGACTCGACTCTTCGGACGGCTCTTCAGGCTGATCGACTCGAGCTGGCAGATGTACCTCGTTGGCTTCCTTTTCGGACTCGGATTCGATACGGCCTCGGAAGTTGCCCTGCTGGCTATCTCGGCCGGCGCCACCGCCCAGGGGCTACCGATTTTCGCCGTCGTGTCCCTCCCAATCATTTTCGCAGCGGGCATGTCTCTGATGGACACTACTGATGGAGCATTCATGGCGAAGGCATATTCGTGGGCATTTTCCAGCGTGGTCCGCAGACTCTTCTACAACATGACCATGACGGGACTCTCCGTATTCGTCGCCTTCGCCGTCGGTGGAGTTGAGATACTGCAGCTAGCGGTTGGGATACTAGGTTTGAAGGGCGGCATCTTCGACCTCATTTCCAGTCTGAACATTGCCGACATGGGGCTCTTCATAGTGGGGACATTCGTCCTGGCCTGGGTCGCCGCCGTCGTCCTCTACAAGGCTCGGCGCGTCGAGGACACGTGAGACGCTTCGATCGGAGCGATCGGAGGGCCGGATGCGTAATGGGTGCCGCAGCTTCACGGCGATAGCCGCCAACCGGCCAAGCGCGGCCCGCGATTCCAGCGCTCCTTGATCGAGTCTTGACCCCACCGGATATCCAACCCTGATCTTGCTGGCTCAGACTAATGTATTGGGCACCCGAGGTATGTCCGGCCAGCGGACGCATTCGGTCAGCGCCGATCCCATCGACAGGAGATATGGAGGCAAATCAGCCATGGCGATAGGTCCAGATGCGGTCAACTGGTTGCTCATCGCGGCAGGAATTCTGCTCGTTTTCCTGCTGCTCGATCTCCTGGTCGCAGGAGGAGGCATGACAGGCGGGATGATGGGCGGTATGGGGAGCATGATGGGCGGCCTATCGGGAATGATGGGCACCCCCTGGGGATGGATCTTTCTCCTTCTCGTACTTGGAGCCATTGCACTGACGCTCTTCGGGCCGAGCCTGGGATTGAGCCGGTAGGATCCGTTGCTCGTGAGGCTCTTCCTCAGCGACGGATGCGGCGGAATTCTCAGGATCGTCTCAGACAAGTCTCAGATCGCGCTCAGGAGAAGGTCCTACGATACTCGCATTCAGTCCTGTTCAGGCATTCGACCCTGAGAGAACGTCCGCCTGTTGCGGCGCTTGACGACTACTCGCTTCACACTGCAATAAGGTGCTCTTCCTGGTTGGTGACGAGGTGGAAAAAGTGGCGGAGAAGACGAGCAGGCTGCACAGGCGCATACTCCTATTGAGGTGGGCGCTGCCACTCGCGATCTTCCTAATGGTGAGCGCCTACGAGACCTCGGAGCACGCCTTGCTTCCATCCTTTCACGCGGCTGAAGAGGGCAACTTATTCTTCTTCGCCGCGGGCGTCCTCATCTACGGCGCCATCGGTCCGTTTGTGATCTGGCTGGTATTGAATTGGATCGCGCATCAGGTGGCCGCACAACTGCGCGATCAGGAGGAGCTGGAGCGAGTTCACGCGAGTCTGAAGCAAACCTACGCTCAGCTGAAGGAGTCCACCTCCTACCTTTCCGCGCTGCACGAGATCAGCCACTCGATAGCGTCGACCGTCGATCTCCAGGAGGTCACCGATCAGGTTGTTCGTGCCGTGGCCCAGATCACCGGCGCCAGGTACGCTTGCCTGAGACTGCTCGACGATGAGCTCGGCCATTGGACTCACGTTACCTCGAGCTGCCAGTCGGAGCTCGGTGGAGACGCCTTTCTCCGCATTCTCGACGACGACCTTCGTCTATGGCGTACGGGGAGCAGGAGGGCGATCAAGAATACCCTCCCACAGGTGGATTTGCCGGAGGGGAGACAAGACCTATCCATGCTGGGGGTGCCGGTCGCGCGAGGCGATAACCTCATCGGCGCTATTCATTTGTGCTTCCCCTCGCCAAAGCCCCCCCTGGACTCCCAGATCAACTTGCTCACGACGGTGGCCGACGAGATAGCCTCCGCTATCGAGGCGGCCAAGCTCCGCACACGGCACCTGCAGACAATCTATGAAATCGACCGGACCGTGCGCGCCGAGTTCAACCTCGATCGGCTGCTCGAACAGATCCTAGACAAGATGATCCAACTGAGCTCGGCAGATGCCGGCACCGTTATGCTCGTCGAGGAGACCACGGGCGATCTAGTCCTAAACTCGGCATTGGGTCTTCCTAAGGACGACCTTGTCTGGAGGCTCAAGCCAGAAGGCGGCGGCGCGCCCTGGGTGAGCGCTCAAGTGGCGAAAACAGGGGCAGCCCTCGTTGTGCCTGACACCAGGATCGAGACCCAATGGCGCTCCCACCTGGCCGTCAACGGCATTCAGTCGGTAGTGAGCGTGCCGATGGTGGTGAGCGAGCGGGTCATCGGCGTGATCAGTCTCGGCAGGCGGCGGCGCGGGGCCTTCAGTAACCCGCACCTGGGCCTGCTATCGACCATCGCCAGCCAGGCAGCTTTGGTAGTGAGGAACATCCAGCTCTACAACCGCGCTGAGGAGCTGACCATCGCGGAAGAGCGCAACCGGATAGCGCGCGAGATCCACGATGGCCTCGCTCAGAATCTCGCCTTCCTGGGCCTGAAGGCCGACCTGTGTTCGCTCCTGGTTGATAAGCTGGCGCTATCGGGCCCAGACGCCGAGCAGTTAAGAAGGGAGCTATCGGCCATCAAGGAGGGCCTTCGGGAGAACATACGAGGGGCTCGACGCTCGATCTTCGCGCTGCGCCCGCTGGAGTTGGAGAGGCTCGGCTTCGTCCCGGCGTTGCGGAAGTTCGCCGAGGGTTTCGGCGAGCAGAACGGACTCTATCTCCAACTGAGCATCACCGGCGACGAGACTTCGCTGCCCTCGCACCTGGAGCCGCCGCTGTTTCGGGCCGTTCAGGAGATGCTCAACAACGTCGCGAAGCACGCCGGCGCGCGCAACGTCTGGATCGATCTCGATCTCGCGGACGCGGAGCAGTTCCGCTTGAGCGTCCGCGACGACGGTCACGGCTTCGATGTCGACACCTTGATCGACGCCTCGCTGAGGGGCCATCGCGGTGTGGCCCAGATGACGGAGAGGATGGTCTCCCTGGGAGGCACTCTGACAATCGACGCATCCCCGGGCACCGGGACCAGGGTAGACATCCGGTTGCCCATCAAGCGGCAGGTCGCTGTATGAGAGGGCAACCGGCGCAAGAGGGCCGAACGTCGCGGGTACTCGTCGCCGATGACCACACGAT
>JAJYKO010000841.1 GCA_021788565.1 Chloroflexota bacterium | reverse complement strand
AAGAACCGGTTGGCTAGCGGGACTTGCGTCGTGCAGTGCTGCTTGCGTGAAGCTGGTGTCGTGATCGGGGCGGACGATGAGGACTCCCTGCAAAGCGTGCAGGTCGAATTTGCTTCCGCCGAGCGCCGCGGAAGCGGCATCGAGGCTCTCCAGTTCGCCCGAGAGTAAGCTGCGCAGTAGGTTTCCTCGCAGCTTTTGCTCGACTTCGAAAGCAGCCTTGCGTTTGGTCATCTCGAGCGCGACAGCGACTGCCCCTTGCTCCGAAAGCACAAAATCGAGTGCGCCAAATGGGCGCTCCGTTCCCATGATTGAGACGAAGCCGAGCAGCGTATCCCCAGTCAGGACCGGGGCCACGATGCGAGGCATTGCAAGCCCGATTTCTGGAATTGTGGGCAGAGCCTCTGGACGCCTTTGTGTCTTGATGAGTGCGAGGTGCCGCCGCACACGCGGGTCGCCGGCAAACTTGGAAAGGCCAAAGCCTGCGGCGAGAGCAACACGGTCTGCCGGAGCTGAGCCTGGCTGCGAGACGGAGAGAACATTCAGCCGCTCATCCTCGACGACGACCGTGCTCCGAGCAAACCGCGCCAGGGCATTGGCAACCGCGTCGATGCCATCCTGAACCAGGACTGCTTGCGTGAGCCAATCGTGGATCTTCAGTGACTGTGTTAGAATCTCGCTCTTCTCCGCGAGTTGTTTGTTCAGCGACTCCAGCTCACGTGTGGCCTCAACCTGTCCCTGGTACAACCTGGCGTTGTCTATCGCCAGCGCGGCCAGGTTGGCCAAGGTGCGAATAGTCTCCTCTTCGTACTCCGACGGAGAGAATGAAACGGGAAAGTACACCGCTAGAATGCCCAGAAGCCTGTCACGGGCCGCCAGCGGCGCTCCTAGAATCGCGTATATACCCTCTCCGTGGACTCGTTGGAGAGTAGGAGCGAAACTTGGGTCCGCGTCGATATCGCTGACCATCACGAGGTCACGGCGCTGGAATGCCCTGCCGACCGCCTTGACGCCTACGGGCACGGCACTCAAGCGAACATACGAATCACTGAGGCCGCAGCTGCACCGGATCCTCAGACAAGAAGTATCTTCTGCGTACTCCCACACCGCGGCGGCGATTGCGCCGTCCAGGTCCCTGATCATGTCCACCAGAGTCTGCAAGACGGAATCTGGCTCCAGAACTGTGAGCATCGCTCGAGTAATGGTCAGAATTGCCTTCGATTGAGGCTGATCCGTGTTCGCCATCGCACCCGCTCTCAACTCAACAGCACTTGGTACCGAAACACCTTGTGGTAGCGCCCGGGACATCGGCTGGATCCACCGCTCTCGGCTGCATTATGCCACCCGTCACGCGGCAGTCAATCCTTTTCACCGCGAAGCGCCTCCGAACAAGGCCCCGATGTGTTCTCGGTAAGGTTTATCCATGTAGATAAGTGGGAGCCCAGTAAATTTATCGATGCAGTAATTGACTAGATATATACCCGTTGTCTAGACTCTTCCTTGAGCTGTGTCTGCGACCTGTCCCCACTCTGCTTCGGATTCACTCGGCGGTGCGACCCGGTTGGAGTGGCCCTTTTGCTGGCCACACAGCCAGGAAGGAGGCCAAATTGGGTTAGCTTGACCGAAGTGTAGTCCTTACCACTTGTGAGATGACTCCCGGTTTCAGTAGTTGACGCAAGGAGGTTCTCCGTGACCGCGGGCATGCAATCCCTGATGAGCGTTTCGATGAAGCGCCTGGCAATCTCATTTCTCATCACGATCGTCAGCGTCAGCGTTTTGGCCACAGGATGCGCCCAGACCCCGCCCTCCGCTGCCCCAACTGCCGCCCCTGCCGCTCAGGCGGCGCCGCAAGCTGCTGCCCCAGTTGCGCAGCCCACCGTGGCTCCCGCCAAGAAGATTAACTACCCCGAGAAGGGCAAGACTATTACCCTGAGCGTGGGCTGGGCCGCGGGAAGCCCCAACGACGTTTATGCACGAACACTTGCTCCGTTCCTGTCGCAAGATCTGGGAACCCAGATTGAGATTATCAATAAGCCTGGCGCCGCGGGGCAGTTGAGCATGACGGACTTGGCGCACGCGAAGCCCGACGGCTACTTCCTGGCCGTGGACTCCATCCAGTCGACCATCGTGATCCTGCTCGACCCGGATCGCAAGGCAGCCTTCACCAGAAAGGACATTCAGCCAATCTCGGTGGGTATCCTGGAGCCCTTTGCTTTGGTGGTTAAGGGCGATAGCCCATACAAGACTACAAAGGATTTTGTCGACGCGGCCAAGTCGAACCCCGAGAAGGTCAAGATGGGGGACAACGGCATCGCCTCTCCCAGCCAGATGGCGACCCTCCTCCTGGAGAAGGCGGCAGGGGTCAAATTCGCGCAGGTGCACTTCAACGGTAGCTCTGAAAGCGTCACGGCCATGCTGGGCGGCCATACCGATGCCGGCATACTGCTGGCAACAGGACTCATGGGACAATTTCAGAGCGGGATGCTTCGACCGCTCGGCGTGTTCGACACGGTGGAGAGCAAGGGTTTTCCCGGCGCGAAGCCCCTGGTCGACCAGGGCTATCCCAACAACGTGATGTACCGCTCCCTTGGTCTAGATGCTCCGGGCGGCACGCCTCAGGACATCGTGGACGTCCTGGACGGCGCGATGAAGCGCGTCGCCACGAATCCCGATTTCTTGAAGAAAGCTGTTGACACTTCCCTCGTGATCGACTACATGGACCAGAAGCAATACGCCGCGCATTGGGATCAGGAAGAGGCCAAGGCGAAGGCGCTGCTAGCAGACATCAAGATCTCACAGTAATCTCATCAGAGTGGAGACGCCTGGGCAGCGACCAGGCGTCTCCAGGCTGCATCAGTGTTGAGCTATCGTCAGCGTCAAGGCGACACGCATTCTATGGAGGAGATGAATGAATCTGCAGGAGCACCCGGATTTTCCGATCCTCAAGGAGCTGTGCGAGAAGTACCGCAATTGGGGTAAGTGGGGACCAGACGACCAATTGGGCACGCTAAACTACATAACTCGGGAGAAGGTCGTTCAGGCGGCTCATCTGGTGCGAGAGGGAAAGGTCTTCTCTCTTGCCATCCCTTTTGACCAGAATGGCCCCCAGTCCGGTTCGTTCAAGCGCTTTAACCCTATGGTGTTCATGCTGAGGGACGGCCGCGATACGGTGGGCGGCGAGATTTTCGGCTCTCCCCAGGGATACGCCAACGCCGACGATGTGATCATGATGCCGACCCACGGTCCTACCCATTGGGACGCCCTCGCCCATGTCTTCTGGGACAGTAAGATGTGGAACGGGTACGATGCCGCTCTCGTGAACAGCTTCGGGGCCCAGAAGAATGGCATCGAGAGCTACCGCGAGAAGATCGTGACCCGGGGTGTCCTGCTGGATGTGGCTCACTCCAAGGGAGTCGACTATCTGGAGATCGGTTACCCCATCACCGCGGACGATCTGGACGCTGCGGCCGCAATGGCGAAGGT
>JAJYKO010000840.1 GCA_021788565.1 Chloroflexota bacterium | reverse complement strand
ACCGCCGCGGAAGGGGACCCTGCCCTCCCTCGCAGTCCTGGATGATGTTCTCTACTCAGGTACGCCGATCCCTCTCACCAACAGAGTTCTGATAGACAGGGACTACTTCCAGGACGCGCTCGACCAGTTGCAGGCGGAGCTTCCGTCGGCTTTGACACGGGCTGAGGCGATCGTGCGAGATGAGGAGTCCATTCGCAGCCGGGCCGACGCCGATGCCAAGAGGATGCTGGCCAGGGCAGAAGGCCAGGTGGCTGCCATGGTGTCCGAGCACGCATTAGTGAGAGAAGCAACGGCCGCCAAGGAGCGGATCCTCCGCGAGGCAAGGAGCGAAGCACAGGAGATCACGCTGTCAGCCAGAAAGTACGTCGACGATCTTCTGGGAAAGGCGGAGAGGAGCACGGAGGAGGCGCTGACCGAGTTGCGTAAAGCCACGAGCCTCGTAAAGGCCCGCCAATAACCACGGATGATATAGCTCGAGCCCCCCGGGCAACGCCCTGGGGGCTCGAGCTATGCGTTGTCAAAAGTGGAGCGCTACTCGGCTACCGGCGAGGCCCCCTGGTGCCAAAGCCGGTGCCGTCCTGAGGGCCGACCTGCTGGCCCATGGGACCGCGTCCGAAGGCTAGGCCGAGCCCTTGCCCATCGGCTGGCCGGTTGGGTCCGACCTCGGTCCGATCCACAGACTGGGCGATCCGCGTCTTCATCGTTGCCAGGGCGGTGTCCGCCTGGGCCTGGGTCAGGGTGCCTGCCGTGACGCGGGCGTCGAGCACTGACTTGTGGGACTCTACCATCGCGTTTACCAGGGCATTCTTGGTCACTCCCTTGGCCTCGGCGATCTGGGCGAGACTCTTGCCGGCGGTCCTCTCGGCCTGGATCTGATCGGCCGTCATCCCGAGCAGCTTCGCCACGGGACCCGAAATGGCCTGGTAGCCGAAGCCGGCTCCGTAGCCATAGCCCCTACCCTGCCAGCCTGACTGCTGCGCCGCGGCGGCCGCGGCGGGAGGGGTTGGAGTAGGTGGTGCCGCGGCCACCGATCCGGCGACTGCGCCCAGCATGATCAACCCTGCGACACCTGAAACCACAAGCTTCTTCGCAAACATCTTCATTATCCCCTTTCGTTTATCGGGCCGGTATTTCTTTTCCTCCGGCCTACAACTAGAAGGATAGGCGTGTGGTTTGGACAAGCGATGCAGAAGGTGTGGAGTTTTCGTGGAGATTGCGGATGAATCGGGCGAAGTCTGGAGTAGATGGGTCAGCTGTTCGAAGCTGGAAGCTCGACCGAGAAGCGGCTGCCTCCTCCGGGCTGGCTCTCGGCCCGCACGGAGCCACCGTGAGCGACCACGAGTTGTTTGACGATGGTGAGGCCCAGGCCGGACCCACCGCTCTTCCGCGCCCTGGAACGATCTGCCCGGTAGAATCGATCGAAGATGTGAGCCAGGTCTTCGGCCGAGATCCCGAGGCCGGTGTCGGCCACTGAGAGAACAGCCTTCCCAGGCTCTCCCTTGCCTACTGAGACCGTGATTGTGCCGCCTTTCGGCGTATAGCGAAGGGCGTTGTCGAGCAAATTCCCAATCACCTGGCCCATTCGATCGACATCGATCTCCACGGTTGGCCCCGGTGTCTGTCCCTCTACCCGACACAGGATGCCCTTTTGCCTGGCCAAAGGCTCAATCTTCGACACGGCCCGTCCCGCGAAACCAAGCAGAGCGACTCGCGTCTTGTCGAGCTTTAGCTGGCCGGCTTCTGCCAGAGAGAGCGTTCTAAGATCCGCGACCAGCTTCGTGAGCAGCCTCACCTCCTCGTTGATAGACTCGAGGCTGTCTCTGTCCGGGGCGATGACGCCGTCCAGCATGCCATCCACTGTTCCCTGGATGACGGCAAGCGGAGTCCTCAGGTCATGGGCTATGTCGGCGACCATATGCTGTCTGGCCTCCTCGTTGCGCTGGAGACTTTCCGCCATTGTGTTGAATGTGGATGATACGCGCCCCAGCTCGTCGTTGGAGCTCACGTCCAATCTGCGGTTCAGCCTGCCAGATGCCACCTCCTGTGATGCGGCGGCGAGCTCGGCCAGCGGACGTGTGATCCTTCTGGACACGAATATGCCAGTGGCGATAGCGAGGAGGGCGGAAAGGGCCGCTGCCGCCAGGATGGCCCGGTCGACGGAAGCCAGGTAGGCCGATTCCAGGGAGGTCTGTGGTAGCTGAGGATTTCCGCCACTGTTCGAGCTGCTGTTGGTTTCGGTTGTCGCGCCCGCTCCACGGCCCTGCGGGGGACCCTGCCCCTGCCCACGTCCCGCCGACGTGCTTGGGCCGGGGGTAAAGGAGAGCAGGTAGAGCGTGCCGACTTTAGCGCCGCCAACGAGGATCGGAGCTTGATTGACGGCGTCAAGGTTGTTGGCACTCGAGCCGATCAGTTGGCCGCCCGTGTCCGCCACAATACGGCCAGCGCGGTCGGCCAGGACCAGGCGGTCTGCCGGGCCGCGCAGGAGGCCTGACAGCATTGGTTGAGCGTCCTGCCAGTCGCCGGATTGCTGATAAAGCTGGACGAGACTCTCGGCTGCTCTGGCGAGATATGTCCCGCCTCGAGCCTCGAGGTAAGTCTCGAAGTCCCGCGCGGTACCAATCCGAACCAGGATGGACACGCTCGCCACGCCCAGAAGCACCACGAGGATAAATGCGATGCTCAGCTTGGTGGCAAGACTGTTCATTGCTGATCACTCACTGGCGAACTTATACCCCACGCCGAAGGCGGTCAGCACGTACCGAGGCCTGCGAGGATCCTGCTCGATCTTCTGTCGGAGGTTCTTGATGTGGCTGTCGATCGCCCTGTCGTATCCCTCCATCGTGCCTCCGAGAACTCGGTCCATCAGTTGCTCACGCGTCTGCACACGGCCCGGGTGTTCGGCCAGCGTGACCAGCAAATCGAATTCCGTCGGGGTTAGGCGTACTTCTTCGCCGGAAGTGCGCACCTCCCGCCTGTCGACGTCGATCTTCAGATCGCCCACGCCTAGTATCTTGGTTTCGACGGTTTGACGCCCCACCCGACGCAGTATGGCGTGGACACGAGCCATCAGCTCCTTGGGATTGAACGGTTTGGTGATGTAGTCATCCGCGCCCAGCTCGAGGCCGACGATCTTGTCGGTGTCCTCGTCCTGAGCTGTCAGCATAATCACGGGAACATTGGATTCCTGCCTGAGGGTTCGACATACATCCCAGCCCGAAATCTCGGGCAGCATGAGGTCCAGGATCACCAGGTCGGGCCGCTCTCGGCGCGCAGCCTCCAGAGCCTGCTGTCCGTCGTTTGCCTCCGCCACCTGGTAGCCTTCCTTTTCCAGGTAGGCCCTCACCACCCGAACGATCTTCACTTCGTCGTCCACGACCAGGATCTTCTCTCTCGCCATCTGCTTCACCCATTTGTTGTGTCGCCTCCATTGTAGCCCTCGCTGCAACGGGCGGACCACTGGAGATGATAGCCCGATGCCAT
>JAJYKO010000839.1 GCA_021788565.1 Chloroflexota bacterium | reverse complement strand
GTACGCGCGCTTCACGTCGGCCACTGGCAAACAGGTGTACATAAAGCTGGAGATCGCCGACACCCCGAATTCCATGCAAATCGGTCTCTCCAACAGGAGTTCCCTGGCGGCGGATTCGGGGATGGTATTCGTCTTCTCTTCCGATACGCAGACACCCTTCTGGATGAAGGACACCCTCATTCCCCTGTCCATCGCCTTCATCTCTTCAGATGGGACCATAGTCGAGATCCAGGACATGCAGCCCGAGACGGAGAACCTGCACTATCCCGCGAAGCTCTACAGATATGCGGTCGAGGCAAACCAGGGATACTTCCGAAACAACGGCATCGTCGCCGGCGACAGAGTAGACTTGCAGCTCGGAGGAAGATAGTGAAGATCTTGGTTACAGGAGGGGCCGGGTTCATCGGCTCCAACGTGGTCGACGCCTTCATAGACGCCGGACACCAGGTCGTGGTGGTGGACAACCTCTCCTCTGGAAACCTCGCCAACGTTAATCCCAGGGCGACCATGTATGAAGTCGACATAAGGTCGCCGCAACTGCTGGAGGTGATGGAGAGGGAGCGGCCGGAGATTGTGGACCACCATGCCGCTCACATCGACGTCCGCCACTCGGTTGCCGACCCCCTGTACGACGCGTCCACGAACATCGAGGGCTCCATCAATGTGCTTGAGGCTTGTCGGAAAGCCGGCGTGCGGAAGGTAGTTTACGCCTCGACAGGGGGAGCCGAGTACGGTGAGCCGGAGTACCTCCCGTGCGACGAGAACCACCCCATCAAGCCGTTATCCCCATATGGGGCCAGCAAGCACTCGGTGGAGCACTACTTGTTCATGTACAGGGCCAACTTCGGCCTCTCGTATACCATCCTTCGATATCCCAACGTTTACGGGCCGAGGCAGGATCCGTATGGCGAGGCAGGGGTGATCGCGATCTTTACGGAGCGGATGCTCAAGGGAGAGGAGACCACCATCTTCGGCAGCGGTGAGCAAGAGCGGGACTTCGTCTATGTTGGTGATTGCGTCAGCGCCAATCTGTTGGCCCTGGACGCAGGCGATGGCCGTGAATACAACCTCGGTTGGGGCATCGGCACTACGATAAACGACGTGTGGATGCGCTTGAAGGAGGCGGCCGGCTACCAGCAGGATGTGGTGTACAGGCCGGCTAAGATGGGCGAAACCTTCCGGATCTACCTCGACGCTGCGAGGATTCGGTCGGAGTTGGGCTGGAGCCCGAAGGTTCCCCTGGAAGAGGGCATCACCCGCACAGTGGACTACTTCCGCGGTCGGGCCGCGGGCGCTCCCGTGTAGTGATGGCCGCGGAGGGTGGTGCGAAACATCGGCTCGCTGTCTGGTCTACTTCTGCTTCTGGCTATGTCGCTGGCGTTTGCCATGGTTCCGGGCTCCGATGGCTGGGCCGGTGCCGCGGCTCGCGGCGACCAGTTCGCGGCGCAGCACCGCCTTCTCTCGGCCATCGACGCGTATCAGCAAGCGGTTCTACGCCCGGGAGGAGATCCGGCGGCCCGTGCTCGGCTCGGAGATGTCTATCTGAGGCGCGGCCAATGGCAGGATGCCATCAAGTCGTACCGCCTCGCGGAGGTCGGGGGCGAAGATAATCAGGAAGTGCTGCTGAGTCTGGCAACCGCCGAGGATAAGTCGGGCGATTTGCAGGCCAGCCTCACCACTCTTCGCCGCGAGCTCTCCTTTCGTCCGGATGATGCAGACGCCTGGACCAGGCTGGTCGAGCGTGCGGCACAATCCGGCATGAGTTCTTCGGAGATATCGCGGGCGCTGGCTGGAGCGCCAGCGCCGATGGCTTCCCCGGATGCGCTCCAGAAGGTGCTCTTCCTGCAGGGAGCCTGCTTGTTCGGCCCGGACAGCGAGTCCGGCGGCGATGCCCTGCGGCGGGCTGAGACCGGCCCTGACCAGGCGATTGGTGCCAAGGCCGCCGAGTTAATCGATGCTGCCAGGCAAGGCCAAGGGTCAGAAACAGAGATGTACATCGCTAACGCGTTTTTGGCCCAGGGCCTGCTTGGTCCGGCCCTTGAGAGCCTGCAGAAGGCACAGGGCACGCCGAGTGAGGCCGAGCGTCAGGCCCTGCTAGGCTACGTCCAAATGCAGACGGGACACATGGATCTGGCCGCGGCCGCGTTGCAGCGCTCGCAGCAGCTGGACCCGAATCTCCAGACCGGCCAGTTCATGATGGGGTCCTTCCTACGTAAGAAGGGAGACGCGGTGGCCGCGGCAAAGCTTCTTGAGAAGGCCGCTCGTCAGAAACCGCCCAATCCCGCGATCTACGCCGAACTGGCCAACGCTCTGATTGATATAGGTGATTACGGGACCGCCGAGCAGGCGCTGCACCTGGCGACGCAAGCAGCACCCGACGACGGAGCGCTGCAGCTGCAGGTGGCAGCGTTCTATGTTGATCGGCAGTTCAGGATCGATAGGGCTTTGCCCGAAGCTGAGGCAGCGGTCCGG
The DNA here is from genome assembly GCA_021788565.1 of Chloroflexota bacterium. Next base: position 1,009 of record JAJYKO010000839.1, on the reverse strand, counting down.
ATGCTCGGAGGCTCGCCTGCTTCTTTGAGCACGTTAGCCTGGGCTCTGCACCTGTCCGGTCGGTCCAAGGATGCGCTGGGCCCCATGAGGGAAGCGGTAGCCAAGGACCCGGAGTCTCCACTGCTGCGCTACAGACTCGGGTCGATCTACGAGGAACTCGGACAGCAGCCCGAGGCCCGAGAGCAGTACTTGATGGTGCGGGAACTCGATTACGAGGGCGCCTTCTGGAAGCGTGCCAAGGAAGCGCTCGACGGCATGTGAGCGGATGATACTTAGGAGGAATTGATGGCTCGAAGCGATGGTCGTGACGCTGCGCAGATGCGCTCCCTGGAGCTGATTCCTGAATACCTCGAGCTCCACCCCGCATCGTGTCTCATTAAGATGGGGCGCACCTGGGTGCTTTGTGCTGCCAGCGTGGAGGAGCGAGTCCCAGGATTCCTGGACGGCAAGGGGCAGGGTTGGGTGACTGCCGAGTACGGCATGCTGCCCGCTTCCACCAATCAGCGCACGCAGCGAGAGAAGCAGGCCCGCGGCCGGTCACAGGAGATCAGCAGGCTGATAGGGCGCTGTCTTCGAGCGTCTGTGGACATGAAGCTGCTCGGACAGCGCACGATTACCATCGACTGCGATGTCATTCAGGCGGATGGCGGAACCCGCACCGCCTCGATCACAGGCGGCTACGTGGCACTCTCGCTTGCCGTGCAGCAGCTTAGCTCGGCTGGACTGATCCGCAAGAGTCCCCTCAAGCAGCCGGTTGCCGCTGTGAGCGCGGGGATCGTGGACGGCGAGCTGTTACTGGACCTCGATTACAGCGAGGACTCCCGCGCCGAAGCGGACCTCAATGTGGCGATGAACGAGGTGGGAGATTTGGTCGAGGTGCAGGGCACCGCCGAGGGACGGCCCTTTCCACCTGGCGACCTGCAGCGGCTGGTGGGTATGTCCTGGGAGGGCATCAAGCTGCTCCTGACCATCCAGAAGCAGGTGCTGGAAGCGCGAGCGTGACGGTCCG
>JAJYKO010000838.1 GCA_021788565.1 Chloroflexota bacterium | reverse complement strand
GCCAGACGTAGCGCTGCAGACCATCACCATTACCACGACCTACCCAGGAGCCACCCCGTCGGAGGTTGAGCGGTCCGTCTCGAAGCCGATTGAGGACATTCTGGCCTCCATCAGCGGCGTCAAGACGGTTAGCTCATCGTCGACTGAGGGCACATCTCAGGTGACGGTGGAGTTCAATTCGGATGTCGACATCAAGTCGGCCGCGGAGGAGGTGCGCAACCAGATCAATCTGATCCGCAATACTCTGCCGGCCGACATCCAGGAACCTCTGATCCAGAAGACTGATACCGCGGCCATACCGGTTCTGGCCTTCGCGGTGGCCGACACGTCGGGCGCCCGCTCCCCGCAGGAGCTACGCTCCCTCGTCGACAACCAGCTGAAACAGCAGATCGAGCAGTTGGACGGAGTCGGCTCCGTAATAGTCCTGGGCGGAACGGTTGAACAGGTTCACGTGGATGCGAGCCTGAGCCGGCTTCGGTCCTACGGGGTTTCGATTCAACAGCTCAGCCAGGCGATACGCGGCGAGAGCGTAGACATGCCCGCAGGCCGGGTCAACGCGGGGCCAACACAGGAACAGCTGGTGCGCACCACAGCCAAGGCTACGTCCCTGGAGCAACTTGGCGATATTCCTGTGTCCACTCCCCAGGGAGGGATGGTCAAGCTGAAAGATCTGGCGAACATCTCGTTCTCCCACGCTGACATACGATCCTACACGCGCCTGAACGGCAAAGACAGCATTCTGGTGGTAGTACAGAAGCAATCGGGCACCAACACTGTTCAGGTCGCCGAAACCATCCAGACAGCTATAAAGAAGATCCAACAACAGTATCCGGAGTTGAGCTTTGGAACGGTCTTCGACCAGTCCACGTTCACCCGCGAGTCCATCAGCGACGTGCAACTATCGTTGCTGATGGGCGGCATCCTGGCTGCCCTGGTCGTCTTCCTGTTCTTCCGCGACCTGCGCAACACCCTGGTGACGGTGGCAGGCTTGCCCGTGGTGGTGCTGGGAACCTTCATCGCGCTTAACGCCCTGGGCATCTCGCTCAACATGATCTCCATGATGGCGCTGTCCCTCTCGGTGGGGCTACTGATCGACGATGCTATCGTGGTCCGGGAGAACATCTTCCGCCACATGGAGATGGGCGATGCCCCCAGGGTTGCGGCGGGCAGGGGTGCGGCCGAAATCGCCATGGCGGTGCTGGCCGTCTCGTCCACCATCGTCGCAGTCTTTCTCCCGATCGCATTCACTGGCGGCATGATCGGGATGTTCCTGCGCGACTTCGGCCTCACGATAAGCGTCGCGGTGCTAATCTCGCTTGTCGAGGCGTTCACCCTAGCTCCGATGCTGTCGGCCTACTTCTTCCATCAGATCGATCCGGAGCAGGAGCAGAGGCGAAGGAACGGACGGTTCGCCAGGGGCTTCGAGGCCTTAAACCGAGGATACGGTAGGTTGCTCGCCTGGGCTCTGACCCACCGGCGGATCGTGGTTGCCGCCGGCATCGGCTGTCTGGTGGCGAGTCTGGGTCTGATGCCGTTCCTGAGTCAATCCTTCCAGTCCACCGCGGATCAAGGGGAGTTCGCGGTCATGATGGAGTTGAAGCCCGGCTCCAGTCTCCAGGAGGCCGATGCGGCGGCGCGGACGGTGGAGCAGATGCTGAAGGCCGAACCGAGCGTGGCAGAGACGTTCGCGGCCGTGGGCTCCAGCGGGGGTGCAGCGAATACCGCATCGGTAGGCGTCCGGCTGAAATCCAGGGGATACACGAACGATGTGGTGAACCGCCTCCGCCCCGCCCTGAGCGCGGCTCTCCCCGGGGTGAGGCTCTCCTACAACACACAGTCGGCCGCCGCTGGCGCACTGGGGTTTGTTGCGGAGAGCCACATGACGAGCCTGCCGATACAGTACAAGATCCAGGGCCCCGACTTCGGCAAACTCGACCAGGTCTCGCAGGAGGTCGCGGCGACGCTGGCGCAGGTTCCGGGCATTGTCGACGTCGATCGCTCCTCGAAGGAGGGAGGGCCGCAGCAATCGATCGTGCTGGACCGCGCTCGGGCAACCGACCTGGGGGTTTCGGCCAGTCAGGCGGCATCTGCACTCCGAACTATGGTGAATGGGGAGAAGGCGGGAAGCTTCCAGACCACGGATAGAGACGTGGATATCGTGGTCCGGCTCGCCGAGGCGGATCGAGGCGACCTGGGTAAGATTCTGCAGCTTCCCCTGACCACCAACCACGGAAACCAGATTCCGCTCTCCTCCGTGGCCAGCATGCTTCCGTCTACCGAGCCCGCCAAGATCGATCGCGAAAACCGTCAGCGCCTGGTCCTCGTCGCGGCCAACACGCAAGGAGCCGACGCGGGGCCGGCCATGGCAAAGGCGAAAGCCGCTGTGGCGTCGATCAAGCTTCCGGAGGGTGTGGTGATCAAGGAGGGGGGCCAGGCGGAGCAGATGACTGAGTCCTTCGGCTCGCTGGGACTGGCCATAGCTCTTTCAGTAGCCTTCATGTACATGATACTGGCGTCCCAGTTCGGGAGCTTCGTCCACCCCTTCACCATCATGCTGGCCCTGCCGTTCTCCATCATCGGGGCGCTGCTGGCGTTGGTGCTGGCGCACTTCAGCCTCGACTCTCTGGCGATGATCGGCATGATCCTGTTGATGGGCCTCGTGACCAAGAACTCGATACTGCTCGTCGAGTTCACCAATCAGTTGCGGCGACGTGGCCTCAGCACTCGGGACGCGATCCTACAGGCGGGTCCCATACGACTCCGGCCCATCATGATGACCACCCTCTCCATGATCTGCGGCATGCTGCCGGTAGCAGTGGGGTTCGGCGCGGGGTCAGAGTACCGCCAGCCGATGGGCGTCAGCGTGATCGGCGGCGTGATCACGTCGACCGTTTTGACGCTGGTTGCGGTCCCCGTGGCCTACTCGCTCATCGACGACGTCGGCCGCTGGATCGCGCGCCGGTTCCGCGGAGCGCCGGCCGCCTCCAACCGGCAGCTTCCGCAAATCGCTGGCGAGATGCCATCCCCCAGGGTCGAGACGAACTGACGAGGCTGCGCAGCCTGAGGGCTTATGGCCGTCAACTCGCTGACTGGGTAATTCTTCGGGATGGGGGCGGCCGGCCCGCCTTGTCCCATTACCGAATCAATCGGTTGACGCTCATCAGCTGCGCTTGCCCAGCTCGGCTCACGGGAAGAGGTCCGCCATGGGGCGCGTCCCGGGAGCGCCGGCGCCGCCGAGGGTACCCAACTGCCAACTGTCCTCGATGGTGCGCAGCACGCTGTAGTGTGTGTAGTCCACCTCGGACTGGAAGCCCCGCTTGCCCTTCGCAGAGATCACGAGCGCCGGCGTCCGGCCGCCGGAGGCGTCGCCGCAGCAACCCGCGTTATCGGTCCCCTCGTCCCAGAGTAGAAAGAGGACGCCGTTATCCTTCCAGGCCGGCGAGTCGAGGATCTGAGGAACGAAAGAGGCCAGCCAGCTGTCG
>JAJYKO010000837.1 GCA_021788565.1 Chloroflexota bacterium | reverse complement strand
GCTGGGGGCACGCTGGCGGATATCTACGCCTCGGTTTCGGCCGCCATGGGTGCACTGTCAGGTCCCCTGCACGGCGGGGCCAATGAAGACGTGATGCACATGCTGGAGAAGATAGGAGACCCTGCCAGGGCAGAGCAATACGTTCGTGACCAGTTGGCGCAGGGCCATAAGATCCCCGGCTTCGGGCACCGAGTCTACAAGAACGTCGATCCCAGGGGTGAAGCGCTGCGTCCCATGGTGACCGAGCTTTACTCTTCTGACCCCGCGCAGAGGCCGTGGTTCGAGATTTGGCAGATAGTGGAGAGGGTGATGAGCGAGGAGAAGCACCACCTCCACCCGAATCTCGACTTCTTCGGCGCTCTGGTCTATCACTGGCTCGGTATTCCTACGGATCTGTTTACACCAGTGTTCGCCTGCAGTCGCATCGTTGGCTGGACGGCCCACATTCTCGAGCAATATGCCAACAACAGGCTGATCCGTCCACGCGCGGAGTACGTTGGACTCGAAGACGTCCCGTACGTGCCGATCGGCGAGCGTAGCATGCGGGCTGCCGCGTAAGTCGATCCTGGGCGAGGCTCGCACACGAGCCTCGCCCTACCCTCTTTCACAGCACTTTCTCGTTCCTTCAACCTCCCGTCAAGCGCATTGGTGGGACCGGATTATGCCCGTACGCCGCGCCAACAGGCGATCCTTGGAGGTGAACTACCAGCTATGACCGAGGTTGAGCAGTTGGCCGATTTCGTGGTTCGGGCATCCTACGACGACCTTTCGGAAGCGGCCAGGCAACAGCTGAAAATTCGAGTACTCGATTCCCTGGGATGCGCCATCGGCTCCGTCGACGGCGAGCCAATAGACAGGTTCAGTGCCGGCTCAACGATGTGGCGCCTGTGAGGGCCAGGGGCTTCGACCACACCACTCAGGGCTCCTTCGCGGTGGCTTCCGGAGTCTCTCGTGCGCTCCGGCTTTCGTCGAAAGCGGCCGCCAACGCCATCGCGATCTCGGGGACGGCCTTTAACGGCCTGCGAGTCACCAGAACGGGAGCTCTCTCCCATTGGAAGGGGCTGGCATATCCGAACACTGCGTTCGGCTGCGTACATGCCACATTTCTGGCCATGCGGGGCATCACGGGACCACTGGAGGTTTTCGAGGGAAACAAGGGTTTCAAGGAGACAATATCCGGGCCATTCCAGATCGACTGGTCCAAGGAGAATGCTGAGTGATGGACGTAAGGTGACGAAAGAAAAACGGGACTACGAGGGATTCTTCACTCGACCGATGCGGTGGGATACGGTGGTGCACGAGTTCAAGACGCTGAGCACTCCGTATGCCGGTGGACCGCTGCAGGACCAGATCGTTCAGGCCGTGGTCAACCTGGATGCCATCCAGGCCTCGGACCTGGGCCGCCTCCTGCAGCAGGTCGCGATCCCCGGGCGTCGCGATATCCCCGAATCTGGTCCAGTCGAGCCGAAGATCACGAGGAAAGTGGCATAAGGAGGCAGCGATGTCTCAGACTGACAACGAACGTGGCTTTCGCTATTTGCGGGTGAATGACCGGCCGCCTAAGCCGAGGCAGCGAGGCATCACCGAGATCCGAGGTCCGTACTACTCGGTGATGGGGACGAGGTACCTGCAGGATATCTTCGACACCATGGGATACTACGTGGACAGCCTGAAGTTCGCGGGCGGTTCCTTTACCCTGATGCCTACGAAAGAGGTGAGGGCGATCACTGATCTCTGTCACCAGAACAACGTGGTGGTCTCCACGGGCGGGTTCATCGAGTACGTGCTGACGCAGGGTCCCGAAGCGGTGGATCGCTACATCAGCGACTGCAAGGAGTTGGGGTTTGACATTCTGGAGATATCGGCAGGGTTCATCACGATTCCTACCGAGGCCATCCTGAGACTGATCGACAAGGTTCAGAAGGCGGGATTGAAAGCGAAGCCCGAGGTTGGTATCCAATTCGGCGCCGGAGGAGCTACTACTCCGGAGGAGTTGGAGTCCGAAGGGACCAGCGACCCCGGATGGGCGATCGCAAAGGCCAGGCGGTACCTGGACGCCGGCGCCTACATGATCATGATCGAGTCCGAGGGAATCACTGAAAGCGTGCATACATGGCGCACCGACGTGCCGGCCAAGATCGTGGACGCTCTGGGCCTGGAGAAGGTCATGTTCGAGGCGGCCGATCCCGAGGTGTTTGCCTGGTATATCAAGAACTATGGTGCCGACGTGAACCTCTTCGTCGATCACAGTCAGATCGTCCAGTTGGAGTGCCTGCGGTCTGGCATCTGGGGTACGAAGAGCCTGTGGGGCCGCGTTCTAACGTACGGAAAGTAGGTCCTACTACCAGTTTACAGAACCATGCGATAGTGGTCTAATCGCACCGACCTGGATTCCAGCTGGGAGCGAGCGGAATGAAGCAGGGGGAGTTCGCAGGAATTTTCCCATATCTGGTCTCGCCCGTCGACGAACAGGCCGGCGCTGTCCGCGAGAAGGTGCTGCGCGATCTGGTGGAACACCTGATCGCCAAGGGAGTTCACGGCCTCAGCCCATTAGGAAGTACAGGAGAGTTCGCCTACCTGTCTTTCGAGCAGCGCCAGGAGATTGTGAGGATCACCGTTGACGCGGCTGGCGGCCGGGTTCCGGTGGTGCCTGGAGTGGCCGCCTACTCGACGGCGGAGGCAGTACGCCAGGCGAGGAGGTTCGTGGAACTGGGCGCCGATGGCTTGGTGCTGATACTCCAGACTATGTTCCCCGTCAGTCCCGCGGGCGTGGAGAGCTACTTCCGCACCATAGCCGAGTCGGTTGAGTGCCCGATCGTGCTTTACACCAACCCGGGGCTGCTGGGGGGAGAACTGAGCATCGATGTAGTCGAAAGACTTAGCGCCGTGCACAACATTCGCTACATCAAAGATGCGTCCGCCAACACCGGCAGGCTGCTGACGCTCGTCAACAGGGTGGGCGATCGGATGCGCATCTTCAGCGCGTCGGCTCACGTGCCGATGTTGGTATTCCGGATCGGCGGAGTGGGCTGGATGGCAGGTCCCGCGTGCCTGCTCCCAGCGGAGAGCGTGAAGTTGTACGAACTGGCCCGAGCGGGCAGATGGGACGATGCACTTGCATTCCAGAAGCCTCTCTGGCGCATCAACGAGCTGTTCCAGAAGTACTCCCTGGCGGGTTGTGTGAAGGCGGGCCTCCAGCTGCAGGGGTTTGACGTTGGGGCTCCCATCCGTCCACAGGAACCTCTGAAGCCTGACGCGGTTGAAGAGATTCGACAGGCGCTGGCCGCGCTGACGATCGGTGGAGTGTGATCGGGCAATGTGGCAGAGCGCCCTGCCCTACCAACCGCGAAAAACTGGCTGGCAAATCTGGCGAAAAATGCTTGACATGTCCTCTTGAGCTCAGTATGATGTCCGTTAACCAAATACCACTTGCCCAAAGGCTTTGACGGAAACGAGTAAGTGGTGACGCTGCACTCAGAGAGTCCGGGG
>JAJYKO010000836.1 GCA_021788565.1 Chloroflexota bacterium | reverse complement strand
CTACCACGACCAGGGCCACATCGCCGCGAAGACCGTTGACTTCGAGCGCACGATCAGCGTGACGCTGGGGCTCCCATTCCTCCGCACTTCCGTCGACCACGGGACCGCCTTCGACATCGCCTGGAAGGGCACTGCCAGCTCTATCGGCATGGAAGAGGCCATCAGTGTGGCCGCGGGCTTTGCCCCTCTATTTCACCGCGAGTAGATCCCCAGAATGACCTCTTGACATGGTTAAGGAATTGTCGAATAATTACCGTGCTGCGAATGGACTAACCATTCGCACCGCATAATTGACCCGAACGACATCTCTCTTAGTCCAAGTTTTGCTGTGGTCTCGCCGCTCTGGCTGAGATCCGATCGATACACACCTTTGGCTCGGCGCCGGCCAGACGCGGATCCGCGTCTGGCGAGTATCTCACGGGAAAACATTGCCAAGGAGGTGATAACGCCGCTCAGAACTGATGGTGCCACTTTGCCAAAGACGGCGGACTCGCAACGAGGCATTCGACTCAGTCAACCAATAGCGTCATTCCTCAGTTTGGATAGGAGAATGAGATGTCCTCGATTTCGGCTGGGGTGTCTGCCGTCGGAGCTGGTGCACGTGCGCTCAATCTTCCGCAGCGCATGGAGCGCCTGCCTCTTACTCGTTACCAGCGGGTAATTTTCCTCATTATCGCCACCGCCTGGCTCTTCGACTCGATGGACCTGGCGATGATGACCTTCGTGCTGGCCCCTATCAGCACTGCCTTCAAACTCAGCGCAGCCCAAACCGGATTTCTGGGCAGCGCGAGCCTCGCGGGCATGGTCTTTGGCGCCGGCCTAGCCGGTATCCTCGCCGATCGCGTAGGCCGGAAGCTGGTGTTCCAGAGCAGCATGATCATCTGGGGACTGTCCAGCATTCTGTGCGCCTTTGCGCCGGGTCTCAACACGCTAGTGTTATTCCGCTTCTTGCTTGGCTTCGGCATGGGTGCTGAGTTCCCAATCGGCCAGTCCCTGGTCTCAGAGTTCATCCCCGCGAATCAGCGGGGCAAGTACATCGCCCTCCTGGAGGGTTTCTGGCCCATCGGGTTCATAGTCGCAGGTGTGGTTGCTTTGGTGCTGGTTCCGCTCGGTGGCTGGAGATGGGTCTTCATTGCCGAGGGACTTCCGGCAATTTGGCTGCTGGTGATCCGCCGCCGGGTGCCCGAGTCTCCTCGATGGCTTGAGGCCCGAGGTCGTGTCGCCGAAGCTGAAGCCACCATGGCGATGATGGAGGCCGAGGTCCAGAAGGCGTACGGTCAGCCGCTTCCCACACCGGCCAAGAGCGGCCCGGCCGACGAAGTGGCCAAGGGCGGCTTCTCCCTCTGGGAGCTGCTCACCCCGCGCTACCTCCGCGCTACGGTAGGCATCTGGTTGGTCTGGTTCTTCGGCCTGCTCGGCTACTACGGGATCACCACCTGGATGGGAAAGCTCCTGGTGGACAGCGGCTTCACCGTCCAGACGTCCATAGCGTTCGTCCTCGGTATGACGCTCTGGGGAGTGCCGGGCTTCTTCTCCGCGGCTTACTTCATCGAGAAGCTCGGCCGTAAGCCGGCCGTGAGTGGGTTCATCCTGCTCAGTGCCTTGTCCTCGTATTTCTACGGCCAGGCGCACTCCGAGCTCCAGGTGTACATCGCCGGTGCCGTGATGCAGTTCTTCCTGTTCGGCACGTGGTCCGTACTGTATGCCTACACGCCTGAGCAGTTCCCCACCAGGGCTCGGGCCACGGCCTGCGGTACCGCTTCGTCCTGGGGCCGGGTCGGCTCCCTGATCGGCCCCATGCTTGTACCCGTCATCATGGTGGGAATGGGAGTGTCCGCGGTCTTCAGTCTGGCCGCCGTGTCGTACGTGATCGCCGCCGCAAGCGTGCTTATTTTCGGCACGGAGACAAAAGGCAAAGTGCTGGAGGAGATCGCATCCTAGTTGTTAGTCACAGAAAAGTTGACGTCCTGGAATCGACCCTTCAGCGGGTGGTGACCGCGGACCACCGACTAAAGTCTGGATTCCAGGAGGCCAGAATCCCTGTGGTCGAGTTCCAGGACAGCTAAGCGCCCGAAAACGAGAGAAGCAGGATAGTCAATCCAGGTATGGCAGCGGCCTGGGCACCGCGGCCCTGGCCGCCGCGCCGCCGCAAAGAGGTGATAATGCCAGAGATGACACCACGAGAGAGAGTTCTGGCCTTCTTAAAGCACGAGCAACCGGACCGGGTTCCCTGGGTCGAAAACGACATCGAGGAAGAAATCCAGGTACAGATAATGGGCGGTAGCGAATTCGACCCGGCTGACCTGTGCAAAAAGCTCGGCATGGATGGGTTTGGATATCACTTCCCCAAAGGGATAGGCGCAACGGCCGGCCAGTCCATGCAGTCCACCGACAGCTTCGCCCACGACTACTACTACCCCAAGAAGATAACCTTCGACTTCGTTCCGCCCTGGATTGCGGACATGGGCACCGACCCCGACACGGGCCGCGCGTACGTGAAGAAGGGCCTTCTAACCTCCAGGGAATCGCTGAAACTCTTCGACAGGTTTCTGCCGGACCCCGACCATCCCGCGAGGTACGAACAGGTAGCGAGATGGATAAAGGAGTACCGCGGCGAGTATGCTGTCTTCTCCAGAATCCGCCTTGGCACTGCATCCACTCTGGAGAGCATGGGCCTCGACGTCTTCGGGCTCATTCTTTACGATGACCCCGAACTCATCCACGAGATCCACAGCCGGTTCTCGGCGTGGTCAGCAAGAGTGGCAAGAAACCTCAACGAGCTCGACATCGATTTCATCTGGGCCAACGACGACGTCGCGGGCAACAACGGTCCCTTCATGTCGCCCAAGGTGTTTCGGCAATTCTTCCTTCCCCATATGAGGACGGTTGCACGAGAGATCAAGAAACCGTGGATCTATCACAGCGACGGCGATCTGTTCCCCTTACTTCCCGACTTGCTCACCCTGGGTATGAACGCCGTGCACCCCATTCAGCCCGCGGCGATGGACATCAACAGAGTGAAGAGGGAGTATGGGGCTCGAGTGGGCATAGCGGGGAATATCGACCTCGACTACACCCTGACTCGCGGAACGCCCGAGGAAGTGGATGCGGAGGTGAAGGAGCGTCTGCGGATGGTAGGTGCTGGTGGCGGCTACATGATCAGCAGTGCCAACAGCATCACCAACTATTGCAGGCTCGAGAACGTGCTGGCAATGGCCGATGCGATCCGAAAGTACGGAACCTACCCGCTCGACTTGGACTGAGGGCAACTCAAACTGCTATATTGTGGGAGCTCTTGGACGGCATCATCGGTCCCTTCGGAGTGCTTCGCTCCTCGTCCAAGATAACCCTGTCATGATACAGACCGTAAACTGAGGAGAAGAGACGTGGCGGACTACAGTGCACTGAAGGAAGCGGTGATCGAGGGGAACGCGGCCGAAGCGAAGGCCCTCACCCAGGCAGCCCTGGACGAGGGGGCAGGACCCCAGGAC
>JAJYKO010000835.1 GCA_021788565.1 Chloroflexota bacterium | reverse complement strand
AAATTTCGGCGATATCGAAGAAGCCGGGCGAAGAAACTGTGCACTGGGAATCTCGCGGCACGTAGAGTGCGTCGTACTTGCCGAGCGTGTGCCGCTCATCGCCGACCTTGACTTCGCCGCTGCCGTTCAGGCAGAGGAAGACGGTCTCTTCGCCGTGGGTCGCCACAGAAACGTCGCCACTGTTGGGATTAAGGACTATTCTGCCGTAGTGGAGGAACTCCAGGCCGCTGTTTGTCTGGTCGATTATTCGCTTGCGGCCGTCAACCTCGCCGGTGCCTCGAAACAGCCACGCGTGCTTTTCCAATTATCCACATACTTTCCGGACAACCCTGTGCCCTTCATCACTCGACTAACTTCGATCGAATGCCTCGGGCACCTGTCCACGAGATGGTATCGTCGACGATATAGCGGGCACGTTGAAACCGGAAATCGGGTCGATGTGATAAGGTCTCTGAACTCGATAAGGCTGTACAGGCCGCGGAATTCCACGCAAGTGCCATGTTCGGCGCCTCCGTGGAGCCGGACCAGCACCAATATATGGAGCGGATCGTCTGTCTACATCGTGTCGAACAACGACACCAGCGATCTATCGCCTCGAATATACAGATGGCTCGGTGGGCTGTCAATCATTTGGCCAGGGGGGACGGAGCCGTGCCCAGCGCGCCGCTCCGTCCCCGACGCTACCTCAGGCCGTGTTTCTTCATCAACTCCAGATAGTCTTCCCGGGGCGGCACGAAGATGTCGATCCCCTTGAAGCCGGATGGGGTCTCGCCGCCATGGGGCACGTTAGATGGATGGATGCAGACATCTCCTGCTTCCATGTGGTAGGTCTCATCGCCACAAACGTGCTCTTCGCTCCCCTCCAGAATAATCAGGATCTGCTCGGCCTCATGGCTGTGAATCGGGAACTTGGACCCCGGCGGTTGCTCGATGAAGCTGAACAGCGCCCTTTCACTGGCCAGGAACCGTGTCCCAACCTTCTCTGTCAGGGGGACCAGCGGAATGTCCTTGATCGTGTGATAGTATCTGCTCTGTTCTACCATCTGTGGTGGCCGCCCTCCTTGCTGCTTGACCTGGCCTAACCCCGGTAGGGTCTCACGCCAGAGACTGCTGGACTTTTTCGTAGAATCCCTTACCGAACAGTGGCTCGAACTGCTTCCACGCGTCCTTCGTCTTTTCGGCGAACGGCGCGAGATCGACCTTGTTTATGGTCATTCCCTTCTGTTCGAGGAGCGCCTGCTCATCATTGTTGGCCTTCAGTTGAAGCTGGGTCTGGTAGTCCTTGGCCTGCTTCATCGAATCATCCAGCACCTTCTTGAGGTCGGGAGAAACCCCCTGGTAGAACTTGTCGTTGATCAGCACAATCTCGGTCTGGTTGAGGTGGGCCGTCAGGGTGACATACTTCTGGACTTCGTAGAACTTGTACGAGTAGATGGTGTCGATGGGGTTCTCCTCGCCTTCCACAACTCCCGTCTGCAGCGCCGTATACAGCTCGGTGATGGCCGTACCGATCACGGACGCGCCCAAGGCCTGCATGGCAGCCTTGTTCATGGGTGTATCGACGCACCGTATCTTCATCCCCTCGAGGTCGGACACCTTTGTGACCTGCTTGGTCTTGGTCGTGAGGTGGCGGGAGCCGTACCACCAGTCCAGCGCCATCCCACGCATCCCGCTCACTTTCGCCGCGTTCTCTACCACCCCCGCCATGAGCGGTCCATTGGCCACCTTGGAGAGCTGCTGGAAGATCGCCGTATCGTCCGCGCCCTTGAAAAGGTAGGGCATGTTGAAGACACCCACCGGTCCCCATCCATCGTAAAGCGCGATAGTGCCGGGGTCAGTGACGGTCATCTGAATTATGCCACCCTTGGTCTGGTCCACCAGCTCCTTCAGCGTGCCGAGCTGACTGTTTGGGTAGATGTTTACTGTGACGTTCCCTCCAGTCGCTTGATTGACGAGGTCCGCGAACTTGACACACCCCTTGTGCCATGAGGTTTCGGTGTTGACCACGTGGGCAAGCTTGATCGTCGTCTTGGAGAACTGAGTCGTGCTCGCCGCGGCCTTGGTTGGAGCCGCTGCCGCGGCCGCGGTTGGGGCAGCCGCGGCCGGCGCCTGGGTAGGGGCTGCCGCCTTCGCTGGAGCGCTGGTGGGTGATGCGGTTGGGGCCGACGAACACGCGGCGAGGGCGGCAGCACCGGCAGCCAACGCCGAGAACCCCAGGAATTCACGCCTTGTGAGGACTTTCCGCTTCGACATCTTAACCTCTCATTGCCAGTTTTTCTGTATTGGTCCGCACGTTCCTGATCTCGCAGGACAAGTGAAACCCGCCGTTCGGACGAGCCGAGCCAGCGTTCCTGAGAAGTAGCAGATAGTCGGTACAAGCAGGAGTACAGTGTACTCAACTGGAGGCGTGCTACATTGTTGACTATCGCGGCTGAATATATCATTGTGCGTGATGTGTGTCAATTGGTTGTTTTGCTTGACATTTTGCGCCAAGTCTGTAGAATGTAGGACCATCCCGTGTCGTACTATAATAGCGTACAATTCCCGTGGCGTACGTTCGTGCATCGAACCGCTCTGTGCGCGAGGCAGGCTTCACTCAAGTGCGCAATCCAGGTCCCGTCTCTCGATGGAAGTTCGGCGCGGGTGAATGTCTAGGAGGCTTGACAGGTGAGAAACGAGGGATCAGCAGAGGCGGTAACGGCGAGCGGTGACATGGGAGCACAGACGGCGCTCGCATCGGGACTCCGGCGGAATGCTGAAAATCGCTCATTCATGGCTCGCATCGGCACGGCAGGCATGTGGTTGGAGCGCATTATCGAGATAGTCGCCGTGATCGCCCTCCTGGCCGAATTGGGTGTCGTGTTTGCCAATGTCGTGCTCCGAACCCTCTTTGGCGTGAGCTTCGACTGGGTGGAGGGGATCTCCAACACATCTCTGGTCTTTATGACCTTCGTGGGTGGAGCCCTCGCCTACCGCAGAGGCGCCCACATGAGGGTCCACGCGGGCATTAATGCCCTGCCGGAAGGAGCACGGCCGTACGTGCTGGCTGCCGTCGACGCGATCGTCCTCGTGACTTCGCTGTTCCTGGCCCAGCAGACCACGCTAGCGTGGGTGCAGGGCGGGTCGCAGTTCACCACGTCGGGCCTGCCAATCGCGTGGGAAAAAGCCCCTGAAATCGCCGGAATCCTGCTGATGGGGCTCTTTGCCTTCGGGCAGATCTTCTCCTACCCGCGTCACGTCGCCATTCCGTCGGTTGCTGCGGTGGCGATAGCTGTGGGACTCATGTTCGTACTGACCAGGGACGCTATCCCCCCCGATCAAGCGCTCGTGTTTACACTCGTCGTGTTCATCGTGCTATTGGCCCTGTCCGCTCCCATCGGCTTCGTTTTTGTCGCGATCAGCTTCCTCTACATACAGCAAACCAAGCTGGGCATACTCACGGCAGTGCCCCTCAAGATGGAGTACAGCAACACCAGCTTCGTCCTGCTGGCG
>JAJYKO010000834.1 GCA_021788565.1 Chloroflexota bacterium | reverse complement strand
GGCAAGGTCCTTGGCGCGATCGATGTCCGACGTCCAGAGGGCAGCGCCGAGGCCGTACTCCGTGTCGTTCGCCAGGGTTATCGCTTCGTCGATGTCCCGGAACCGTACGACAGCGGCCACCGGCCCGAACGTTTCCTCGCGATACACGGGCATGTCGGGGGTGATGTCGGCGAGAATGGCCGGGGTATAGTAGAACCCGGGCGACAGTTGCCTGGCCCCGACCACTACTTCGGCGCCAGCCACGATGGAGGCCTTGACCTGCCGCTCGAGCGTCTCTCGCAGGTCGGCGCGGGCCATCGGCCCCACTTCCGTCGATCGGTCCATGGGGTCACCCACCTTCAGGGCGGAGACGGAAGCCTGGAACCTGTCGATGAACTCGTCGGCGATTGCCTCCGAGACAATGATCCGCTTGGATGCTATGCAGCTCTGGCCGGTGTTCTGGTTGCGTCCCCTGGTGGCCGCGGCTGCTGCTGCGTCCAGGTCGGCGTCTTCCAAAACGATGAATGGATCGGAGCCTCCCAGCTCCAGAACCGCCTTCTTCAGGGCGGTGCCGGCCGCAGACGCTACCCTCTGGCCCGCTGCGGAACTTCCGGTGAGAGTGACGGCCGCGATCCTGGGATCAGATATGATCTCTCCGGCGGTAGATCCCGAGATCAAGAGGGTCTGGAATACACCCTCCGGGAACCCGGACGATAGGAATATCTCCTCGATGGCCAGGGCGCACCGGGGCACGTTAGAGGCATGTTTCAGGACGGCGGTGTTGCCGGCCATAAGAGAAGGCGCCGCGGCCCGGAAAACCTGCCAGAAGGGGAAATTCCACGGCATGATCGCGAGCACTGTGCCGAGCGGATCGAAGGCTACGTAGCTCTCAGCCGCGTTGGAAGGGTGAGGCAGATCGGCCAGGAATGCCCTGGCGTTATCAGCGTAGTAGTCGCAGCCCCACGCGCATTTCTCGATCTCTGCCTCGGCCTCGACCAGCGGCTTGCCCATCTCTGTGGTGATGATAGTGGCGTAGCGCAGCTTATTGCCACGGAGTTGTTTCGCCGCCTCGTGGAAGTGCCGGCCACGTTCGTCGAAGGTCATCCCGCGCCAGCTCTTGAAGGTAGCCCTGGCTCTGTCCAAACGTTCGTTGACCTGTTCCTCCGAGTAAAGAGGAAAACGGCCCAGCACTTCCTCCGTGGCCGGATTCACCGACTCCATCTCTGTTTGAGTTTTGATAGTTGCCATGTTGTGCCTCTCGTTTTTGGTTCGCTCGAATCAGCTAGCCCGTTAGGGCCGACGTATCTCATTGGCTCGACAGGATGCGCTCTGGTACGTGGCCACAAGCCCCGAAGGGGCTCTGGTTTTGAACCCTTTATCGCTTGCCCAGCGCGCAAATCAGGGCGCGTCGGTCCTAGTCAGCCCGTTGGATGCACTTTTCGTGCACGCCCTCCACCTGTTACAATGCCCTTGTGCAAAGTGCACAATTGGCAAACTGCCCGCGGTGGTGAATGATATGGCGGTGACTGTTGGTGATCTTCTCCAGCTGTCCTTTCCGGACGGCACTCAGGTGGTGGCCGGTAGGGCGGGGCTTGATCGAGAGGTCGTATGGGCTCGCACCCTTCGCCCCAGACCTCCCGCGTTTGAAGCGATAGATGGGGGCGAGCTTGCCCTGCTGTCCAGCAGCCAGCTGACCATGCTGGAGTCCGTGACTCTGGCGTACGTGGTAACCAGGCTGGCGGAGGCTGGGGTCGCCGCGGTGGCCGTTCTAGGTGAAGTGGACGATGCAGCGGGGCAGGTGGCGGAGGCGCTGAAGGTGCCGTTGATCCGCCTTCCGGCGGGCGTATCGCTGACCGAGATCGAGCGGGCGGCCATCGCCACGATTGTGGATCGGCAGGCGGAGCTTCAGCGGAAGGCTTCGGACATTCACCGGCAGCTGGCGCAGCTGGTCTTCGAGGAGAGGGGACTTCAGGCTGTGGCCGAGCGGCTGGCGGATATCGGCGGGAGGGCCGTGTCGATAGAGGACGACCTGTTCCGGCTGCGGTTCGCGGCTCCCAGTGCGGACGTGCCAAATCCCGAGGAACTGGATCTGCGAGTCTGGCGCGGGGCTATCGAGGAGTGGGTCCGCACCGTTACCCTCTCCAGCGCGCAGCCTCCCGTGGGGCGCTTTCCGATCAAGGACACGGAGCTGGCGCGCTTCGTCGCTCCGGTGCCGTCTCGCGATGGGGTGGCGGGCTATCTCTCGGTAATCGCCCCAGCGGCCGAACTGACCGAACTGGACCGGCTGGCTGCCGGGAGGGGCGCGGCCGTCTGCGCCATGGAGGTATCGAAGGCGGCCGCGGTGGAGGAGGCTGAGGCGAGGGTCAGGGGCGATCTGCTGGACCAATTGCTATCCACGGGTCTGGAGGACGATCAGATTGCGTTGGGCAAGGCCCGAAGGCTCGGTTACGATCCAACCCTTCCGTCGGCGGTGATGGCGTTCAGGACAACGGTTAGAGAGCGGTCGGGGACGGGGGCTGCGTTCAGGTCTCCAGACAGAACCCGCGGGCAGCTGGAGTCGCTGGTGCGGGTCGAGCTGTCGCGCCGCGAGTCCAAGTGCCTCGTCGCATCCAGGGGAGCCAACGTTCTGGCTGTCGTTCCCATGACGGCGAGCGCCTCGGAGCGGAGTATGAAAGCGGTGGCTGAAGAGGTTCGGCAGGCCGCCGAGACGGTGCTGAAGGGTAGCTCGGTGGGCGTAGGGATCGGGCGACCGACGTCGGCTGGAGCAAGCCTGGCTGCCGCTCATCGCGAGGCTGAAGAAGCGTTGGGGATAGGGCTCCGAATCCACGGACCCTCCTCCACAACCTACTTCGGCGAGCTGGGGATCGTGCGGCTGCTGGCTCAGGTGGATAGGATATCCGAACTGCAGGGTTTCTACGAGGAGATGCTGGGGAAGCTGGAGGCACACGACCAGAAGAGCGGTGGAGAGCTGCTCAAGACACTAGAGGTACTATTTCATTGCCATGGCAACCTGACGCGGGCGGCGGAACAGCTATCGCTCCACCGCAACTCCTTGCTGTACAGAATGGAACGTGTACAGGAGATCAGCGGGCTGGATATGGAGAACCCGGAGACGCGTCTGTCGATGCAGGTGGCGTTGAAGATAAGGCAGCTGCTGGAGGCGCAGCGGAACCGGCACGGTCAGGGCGGGACGTAGGCGAGGGACGTTTCGTCACGCACCGTTCGTTGTATCCTGGAATCAGGATGTAGGGGAGGCCGTCTCTGGCCGCCCGCATCCGGGGGAACTACCCAATCAACGAGTTAATGTTCATAAGCGTCGGTTCCAGGACGGGGAAGGAAGCAATCAGACCAGACCACTAGGTAGGAGGGTAGAAGGTGACGTTTCAGGGTACGGAATCTGATGGGGTTCGGGAGATCCTCGAAACCGTTGAGCGAGAACGGGTCAAGTTCGTCAACCTGCAGTTCACCGACATCATGGGTATGGTCAAGCACGTGACGATTCCGGCACACGAAC
>JAJYKO010000833.1 GCA_021788565.1 Chloroflexota bacterium | reverse complement strand
CTCGTGGAACGAAGGGATGTCGTTGGCCAGGATAGCGCAGCCCGATAGGGCCGCCTCCAGCGCGGTGAGGCCGAACGGCTCGTAGGAGGAGGTTGCCAGGTAGAAGCGCGAGGCGGTCAAAGCTGCTCGAACCTCCTTCCAGCTGAGGGCCCCTGCATAGCGGACGTTCTCGGCCTCCGGCAGCCGTGTTTTCTCTCCAGTGGGGCCCGTGGTCGGACCGATCATCTGCAGTTCCAGCGGCAACCCTCCGACCGCCTCCACGGCTACCGCGGCCTGTTTAGCTTCGTCCCACAGCCTGCCCGCGACCACTGCCCCACCCAACTTCGGGGCATCCTGGTAGAGGTCCGCCCAGAGCCCGTTGTGGATCACCTCGGATGGGCATCCGTAGATCTCATCCACGTGCTGGGCCTCGAATTGAGAAGGAGAGACGACCACGGTAGCGCCGCCTAGTCCGGCCGCCACCATGTCTCTGTAGGCCCGGAGCCCGGTGTCGGTTTCCAGTGAGTCCGCGTCGAACTTGCCGCCATGCCTGTGGCAGGCCATCCAGCTCAGGACATCGCTGTGGGCGACGACGACCTTCGAGGTGTAGGTGTCCAGTCTGCCTAAGCAGAACTGGTTGAAGTGCAGGACGCCCGCGCGCCAGCTCCGTGCGAGTTGGCCCACTTCCTTGAGGGCGAGTCGTACGTCACCATCGCTATCCGGCATCCACTCCAGCTTCAGCTTCAATGCCATCAAGTCGATACCCAGACCTTGTCCTACTTCCGCCAGGTCGCCGCGGTCTGGTTCTCCGAAGCAGACCAGCAACACCTGGCAGCCGTACTCCCCGGCAAGTCCCCTCGCCAGGCTCAGGCTGTACTGCCACACTCCACCCACGGCGTCGGTCGTCATCAGGACTCGCACTTGTTTGATGCCTCCAGCGCCCGCTCCCAGGCATTCTCGTCGACTGGGCCGAGCATCTCTTCGTGCAAGTCAGACCCGGGGTAGAGAAAGAGCCCGACCGGCTCGGATACCCACACTCCTCTCGCGATGGCCTCCTGCCTCCACTCTTCCGTCCTGGCGCGAAGTGAGGGAGAGGCCCCTGGCAACTCGATGAGGTCTCCCTGGACCCAGGGGATGAGCGACTTGGCGTGAGCCAGCAGCTCGATGATGCGGCTCCCCTCCATCTGGTAGCCTTTGTTGATGGAGGTCTGGATCTCAGGGAACGGGGATTCGAGGCCGAACTCCACGCTGATGCAGCCGGCGGCGGCGAGCCGCTCCAGGCCGCGCTCATCCCAGAGATCTATCCTCGTCTGGCACCCGAACTTTACGATCCGCTCCTTGGCGAGACGGTCCAGCAGTGCCCGGCAGCGGCCCAGGCCGAACACCTCGTCTATGAAGTACACGTAATCCACTCCTCGGGATCTCAGCGCTCGCAGTTCCGCCAGCACCAGCTCCATCGGGCGGCATCGGAACCGTCCACGGAAGAATCGCCGGGTGCAGAAGCTGCAGCCATATGGACAGCCGCGGCTGAACTCGATCTCTGCGCCGCGACCTTCGCCCCAGAAGACGTGGTGGCGGTGGGTGTGCAGCTCCAGAGGGTAGTCCGCGAAGTCCAGGGCCGGGAGAAGGCCCACATCCATGGTGGCCGTCTGCACGGAAGCCACGCCGTCCTCTCCCGCAGCCCACGCAGTGGCCAGGGCCGGCTCCCCTCGGGCGATCCTCACCAATTCCATCTCTGGCTCGCCGCGGATCACGGCCTGACAGCCGAGTTGATCCAGGACGTAGGCTGGAGTGGCG
Organism: Chloroflexota bacterium; assembly: GCA_021788565.1. Next base: position 1,719 of record JAJYKO010000833.1, on the reverse strand, counting down.
GAGCCGTGCGGTCCGATGGCCACGACTGGAGCTACGGGCGCGAGCGCGGCGCTGGCCGCGGCCGGCACCCGTAGCTCTGGCTGTGGGCACCGCCAGAAGAGGTAGGTGGGTGCCGTGGTAAGCACGATCAGATCGGGCTCGAGGGCGGCCACTCGCTGAGCCATGGCCTCGAGCGAGAGTTGCTCAAGATGAGCGTCCACGACGGCGGCGTCGACGCCGGACTGGTTCAGCAGAGCCTCTCCGTACAGCAACTCGAGCGGAACGTGCGGGTCGGCACAGGACCAGTAGCGGGACCCCTCGAAATCCCACCTCGGGTTGACCAGGGCAACGTTTTTGTAGCTGTTTGCCATTGATTTCGCTCCGTAGGGCGCGTGGCGCTAGCGAGCGCCGCGCCACGGCTCTGCCCCGCCGCCTGGCCCCACCTAACCCCCCGGCCCCCTTCCCCACTGGGGAAGGGGGAGCTTCTTTCCCCTTCCCGCATCGGGAAGGGGGTTGGGGGTTAGGTCTGGAGCCCGGCATCTCGGATGCCCGCCTCAAGTGAAATCGTATTGGGTCAAAGCCATCGCGCCAGACAGCACCTCCGTGAGGCGGTGGTTGACCTTCCACTGCTGGTGCTGGAGTCCGCGGCGGATCTCCTCCTCGTTCGTACTATGTATAGCGTAATGTAGAGCCGCTGTCCTGAATGCCAGGTAGGCCGCGCGGTAGAACTTCAGGAACTGCCGGGCGCTGCCGTCGCCGGTCTCTGTCTCCCACGAAGTCAGCAGCTTCGCCGTCCAGCCGCCGTCCATCTCCCACTCTTCACAGGCCCCGGCGAGATCCCAGATGATGCTCTGCTCGCCGACACTCGTGTGATCCCGGAAATGGTCCGCGCCGTCCACCTTGAGGTACTGCGATCCGGCCGGCTCAGCTACCTTCAGCCACTCGTGGGGAAAGGGACGTCCGTCCAAAAGCGCGAGTGGTAGGGCATCGATTTCCGCCCTGTGCCGGCTCCATCGTTCCACGAAAGCCGATGCATCCAATTCGACGGCTTCCCGTGCGTTGAGCGAGATCATCTCCGCGAGCTGCGCGAACCTGGGCGCCGCTGTCAATCCGAAACTGCGTGCGAGGAAAGCGTAGTACTGGACCATCCTGGAGAGCAACGACTCCGAGAGGTCGTCGGGCTCCAGCGGCCTTCCCTCCACGAAGCGCTGCAGAAGGAATCCGTACGCCAGGCCATCGACGGAAGGCGAGAAGCCCGCTTCGGCCAGCAGCTCCGCCCGTGCCAGTTTCTCCGTTCCGTATTCCCCGAGCCCCGCGAACTTCGCGAGGATGCGGCGGGGGCGTCCCGTTCCCCGGAAATGGGTCCCGATGGCGACGAGCGGGCCGGCAGAGCCGCCGGCCCCTACAACACGGTTCCTGTAGGGGCCGGCGGCTCTGCCGGCCCGCACCACAGAATGCGTCGCATCCTCGAAGGTGAACAGCAGCTTGGTGCGCTCAGTCGGACGATGCACGACGGGCCACCTTTCCGCCGACGGGTAGCAGTACTCCCTCCAGCGCCCGTACGAAAGCTCCTTCACGAACGACGGCGGTCCGCTGTGCCCGTCCAACGCGTCCGCGACGAAGGGCACGATGCCCCGCCATCCCTCGAAGGCATCCGACGTGTCGGTGTAAAAGACCCGCAGACGCGCCCACCTGGCCCTCAGATCGTCCGATGCGTAGATGCTGGGCACTCCCTTCCAG
>JAJYKO010000832.1 GCA_021788565.1 Chloroflexota bacterium | reverse complement strand
GACCGGCGCAAAGTGGGCGATGGCGGCAGCCCCTCTCCCCCCGAAAGGCCGCCAAAGTTCGCCTCACTCGCCTCACCCACAACGGCAACAGGCCCGCGGCCCGCACAGCCGTCTGTCGCCCCGCTTGCAGTTCATTCGGCACCAGAAGCCGCCGCTATTCTTCCTGGTTCAACGTCACTGTCTCCCTCATGGGGTGACACTTTCGCTGAACAATTAGACCGTGTCAGATTCCCTGGACAGCAACACAGCAACAACAACCTGCTTGACAGTCTGTGCTTTCGCTGCGAGAATAATAACCCTAAGCTAATCCTAAGGTTATCCGAAGCTAATCATAAGATTACCATAAGGTTATCCTAAGATGGCTCCTCCTGGGGCTTGGCTGGCGGTGAGGCTCACACCCATGATCCCGGACGCCCACGTCCACTTTGACCCCGGGCTGGGCAACGGGGATCTGCTCTGCGCTGCTCTGGATGGACCCCAGGCAATCGCCCTCATGGACCTCGCGGGCATCGACAGACCCCGCATCTTCGCCCAGCTGTGGATCGCTGGGAGTTCGCGTACCTCGAGTTCGGGCCAGCAAACGAGGCTATCCACAAGACGCTCCGGGAGTGTCCAGACTGAGTCTTGGGCTGGGTTCGGGTCATTTCCGGGTACGGGAAGGCTGCCGTACACGAACCTCTTCGCTGCATCGAGGAGTGCCGGCCGGACCTCTTTGTGCGGCTGGCGAAGGCCTTTTTTTCGGTTGCCATCACTCGTGGGGTGATCAGTGTGGCGGGCGAATTCGGCGGCCGCGGGTGTCTGACCTGTTCCGGGTTAAAGTGATCTCTATGTTCTTTGTCGAAGCTGGAAGCCTTCGGTTTCCAGGGTAAAGCGCTTGCCGTGAGGCGAGGCGGACGTGTGGCCTGACACGTGTCGCAAAGATCCGAAGGCAGGCGGACTCGACATCGGGCGTTGAGCAATATTACTGGAAGGAGGTTGCGTATTCGGAAGAGGGACCACCAACAACCCGATGCCAAGAAGCATCGGGGCAAGCGTCACTGATGCGGACGTCTAAACAATTTGGAGGGAGGATTAATGTTAGCAAGGAAGACGGTCGGGCTAGGACTGATCGGCGCAATCCTGCTAGTGTCTGTCAGCCTGACAGGCGCGCTCCATGGTACGGTCCTCAGTGCAGACGCACTGGGAACTACCCCGCCAGAGACCTGCTCCATATGTCACAAAGGCGGCGGTGACAATCACCAGGCGTCGTATGATGCTCTGTATCAGGACGGCGTGATAAAAGTCACCAACCTGACCTACTCGTTTTCAGCCCCAAACACCACGATAGTAACCTTCAAGATGACCAAGAACGGCGCTCCGTTCAATGCCAACGATGCTGACAATCTCGCGATTCAGTTCGCGCCCTACAACGGCAAGGACTTCGAGGCCAAGGATAGGCTATCCCTGAAGGGCAAAATAACCTGCGACGACACTGGATTGTGCAAGAGCACGCTGACCGGGTCTGCTCCGGACCTAAGCGCGACCTCGGGCCTCATAGCGCTGTACGGCACGGACGAGATCGTCGGAAGGCTGCCTGCGCGCATCCAGCAGGGCAAATACCCGTTCGCGGCGATACTGGAGACTGGAAGCGGCGTCGACTATGTTTCTGCCGCCAACAACTCCGGCTGCGAGAAATGCCACACTACGCCCTACCTCAAGCACGGTTATATCTACGCCCAAGTGAACGGGAACCCCGCGACTGACTTCTACACCTGCAAGGCATGCCACTTCGATAACGGCGAGGGCGAACATCTTGAATGGAAGCTTCTCGTCGAGGATCCGCCGCTGGCTGCCGACTATCTTGCGGGTAAAGTCCAGCTGACTCCCGAACAAAAAGCCAAGTACGAATACAAGACGACGCTGATGAACGACGTGCACATGTCGCACGCCATGGAATTCCCCTATCCCCAGTCCATGGCCAACTGCGCAACGTGCCACGCAGGAAAACTCGACAAGGTGCTCTCGGACGCCAACTTCAAGATCGAGACCTGCAAGAGCTGCCACCCCGTGACAGGTGCGAAAGCGCCTGCGAAAGCGGGCGAACAGCCAGCGTACGATACCACCAAGCTCGCGCTGAAGAATCTACTGCCCCAGGCGATCCATGGGTCGATGGACCTGGAAACGACGGACTGCACTGTCTGCCATGGTGCGGGAAAGATAGCCCCGGCCTTCAATCAGATCCACACCGGCTATGACAAGGTGATCTACACGGCTGACGGGCAGAAGTACTCCGATGCTGTCAAGGTCACCATTGACTCCGCATCCATCTCGGGCAACAAGCTGGACATCAAGTTCAGCGCTGCGGAGAGCCCGGATCTCCCCGGGATCGACGTGGCGAATATCAAACCAACCGTCCTCGTCGGCCTGTACGGGTGGGAAACAACGGATTATATAGTTGGCCCGCACGAGAGGCTCATCGACGACAACGGCGATGGCAAGGTCGACGGTTCCGACCAGCGCGCACTGGAGTATGTCGTGGGCGCCAAGCATCCGCGATTCACGACGGTATCGGCGGCAAACGGCAAGTGGGAAGTCACCGCGGATCTTTCGCCATGGGCCTATTTGTTCGTCAACACCGTCTGGCGATCGGAGATTGCCGTCATACCGACCCTGAAAGACGCCGCGGGCGACATTGTAGCGCTCAACGCTCCTTCCAGGACGTTCAACGTTGTCTCGAATTCGTTCAACGACGGGTGGTACGGCCCTATCGTGAAGGCCGAGAACTGCAACCAATGCCACGATGCGCTCGCAACGACCTTCCACACGCCGGATAGGGGCGGGAACGTCATCGTGTGCAGGCTGTGTCACACCACAACCAGTGGTGCTTCTCACCTGGAAATGCAGTCGAGGGCGATCGATTCCTACGTACACGCGATCCACTCGTCCCAGCCCTTCGACACCGGCGATATCAATTTCGCCGATCCGGTGCAGAAAATGGAGTACAACCTTCACATCGAGTCCCCGTATCCCAAGCATGGCATCCAGGATTGTGAGTCCTGCCACGTTAAAGGCACTTACAACCCGTCGGACCAGACCAAGTCGCTTCCCGGCATCTTGTCTCCGTCCGACTCCGTTAAAGGCTGGAACAGAGCCATCGGTAGCGTGCCGAGCTACATCACCGGTCCCGCTTCAACGGCTTGCGGTGGGTGCCACCGCGCGCAGTTGATCAACGAGGACAAGCCCGATGAGCTCATTCCCTTCCTTCAGCACACGAAGCAGGGTGGCTATCTCATCGACGTGGGGACGGATCCCCGAAACCAGCTCGTTCAAGTAATGAATGAGGTCATGGCGCTGTTCAAGTAGGCGAAGACACGCGAGGTGGGCTTCGGCCCGCCTCAGGCATCACAAATGGGGGCCCTTCCGGGGCCCCTATTTGGTTCTTGTGACCGCAACTGTCTGGATAGGTTGGATGATTCAGAAATGGGTTCTGGGTAGGCTTGGTCCCCATTGGGGAACCAAGGGG
>JAJYKO010000831.1 GCA_021788565.1 Chloroflexota bacterium | reverse complement strand
TTCGCTCCACCGTGGCCCGTAGGGGAAGCGTAATTGTGAGGCCAGCGTTGGAAATGGGGAAGGCGCTGGTATCGACTGGTATGCCCCTGGGATAGCTGTGGCCGGGCGGTGTCCGGCGAACCAGCTCCCCGTTGGAACGAAGTAGCTTCACGCCGAGCCGCTCCGCCTCGAGCAGCCGCGGGCCCGCACGGTCGACGAACAGCCGGAGCAAGGTCTCGTCGTTTATCCCCCTGCCGCCCGTCAGGCTGTCTCGAAAGTGCTGATCGGGAGAATCCTCGCTTCCTTCGTAAGGGATCACTGCCGAGAACTGCGACGCGGCCACGACGGTGTTGCCGCTCCTGCCGGCCTTGCCCTTGCAGGCGACCGCGACCGTGGCGCCTCTGGATCTCGCCTCGATCGCCGCCGTCAGGCCAGCGGCCCCTCCGCCGACCACCAGCACGTCGCACTGAACCGACCGTTCCGCTTTCAGCATCACTGAACCTCCCCACTAGCTATTAGCTAATAGCTGTCAGCTTCACTACTTCGGCCGCTGCAGGATCACAATGTGCTGGTGGGCGATGTTCGGTACGTAGGCGTAGGGATAGCCGTACGGCCGTAGCCTCGTCCCCGCCTGGTACCATACCTTCTCCCCCTTCGGCACGAAACCGGCGATCTTGGCACGCCGCGCCAGGTCCGCGTGGCTGAAGATGTACTCGCCGTTTTGATAGGCGTTCCGCACTATCACCGCCATGTATCGGCCGGGCTTCAGCACTCGCAAGCAGGCCGCGAACACGCGCTCCATGGCATCCAGGTACGAGTCGTAGCCGTCCAGGTTCGCCAGATCCCGAGGGTCGTCAGACCGCATGTCGTAGTCAGTCCGGCGGTTGGCGAAGCTCTCGTCGTACCGGCCGTCGCACATGGTGCGTTCCAGATGCACGTTATAGGGCGGGTCAGTGGCGATGAAGTCGAAGGACGACTCGTCCATCCTGGCTAGTTCCGCTAGACAATCCCCCTGCATCATCTCGCAGCCTTTGATGGTCCCATCGGATTGTTCTACGACCTTGTGGTAAATCTCTATCCATCGAGGGTTGACCTCGATACCCACGCACTCCCGTGGGGGCTCACAGAGGGCGGCACCTATAAGCGTGCCGCCGACCCCGGCGAAAGGATCGAGAACCCTGCCCTCTGCCCGGGTGAAGAACTCAATGAGCGAGCGCATCAACTGGGGCGGTTTGTTCGCCCCGTGGGCTTTGCGCAACTCATGACCGTACTCGGAAGGATAAGTGGTGGTGATCACCGACTTGGTGAAGTAGAGCCACTCCTCCCCGGAGAGATCGTTCAGCGAGTTCTTCGGATGCCTGGCCATGGGTCCTATTCGACAAAATATGCTGAGACGGAGCCGAGGCGGTCGAAGGTGGCTTTGTAGTACTCGCCAGGATGGACGTCCGGCGCTACCACCAGCGCTCCAGGGAGCACGACGTCTCCCGCCTTGATACCGCTCCCGTGCTGGCCCAGCCTGTTGGCCAACCACGCCACCACGTCCACTGGGTTGCCCATCACCGCGGCACCTGCGCCTGTGGACACGAGCCGGCCGTTCCGCTCGAGAATCACGCCGAGCAGCCGAAGGTCGAGCCCCTTTATCGGCGTCAGGGTGCCGCCAAGCACTACCCTCGCGGCGAAAGCGTTGTCGGCGGAGATATCCTGGAGGGCGAACTTCCAATCGCGGATGCGCGCGGCCGGGATCTCGAAGGCCGGCATCACGCCGGCGGTAGCTGCCAGCACCTGCGCCGCGGTTACCCCGGGCCCGACCAGATCCCTCTTCATGACGAAGGCGATCTCCGGCTCGATCTTCGGCTGCGTCAGGTTAGAGCAGTTTATCGGCTCTCCCTCTCTCACGAACATGTCGCTCATCAGATGCCCGAAGACCGGTTCATGGACGCCCAATACCTGCTGAACGGCGGGGTTAGTGAGGGCGACCTTCTTGCCGACGAGGGCTCGACCGCTGCTGAGCCGGCGCGGCACCAGCGCCATCTGAATGGCGTAGGCTTCGTCTGGCGAGATGTCGGGGTAGGAGTTGACGATCTGGTCGATCTGCCGGCGGGCCTCCTCGGCTTCGAGCAGTCTCTGGGCAATCTCATCTATCTGCGATTGGGTAAGCACGAGCCTGTTTCCTCCTGTGGGTGCCCCGCGTATGAGGACGCTGATGGCGTGGGCAGGGGCTGGTGGCGAGAAGTATACCACCGCCTGGCAGTAGCTCACGAGGGTCTGGGACTGCGCTTTGCAATGTGGATATTCAGGGAAAGCCAAATGCAAAACTGGAGGAGAGCAAGATGGAGATAGAGAATGAGCTGCCGCACGGTCGAAGATCGTCCGTCCCCAGCCACGAGTACAATCCCTTCGACGATGCTGTGGAGACGATAGACAAGGCCGCCACCTATCTGGACTACGACCAGGGAATAATCGAGCGCATCAAGCACCCCAAGCGCCAGGTGATCGTCTCGATACCCATCAGGATGAATTCGGGTGAAACCAGGATTTTCACCGGATACCGCGTGTTGCACGATACCAGTCGCGGCCCGGGGAAGGGCGGGATCCGCTATCACCCGAACGTCAATCTGAACGAGGTGAAGGCTCTGGCGGCCTGGATGTCTCTCAAGTGCGCGGTGGTGGACATCCCCTTCGGCGGCGCCAAGGGCGGGATCGTGTGCGATCCGAGCAAGCTCTCAGCCGCGGAACTCGAACAGATCACCCGACGCTACATCGGCGAGCTGTTCGATCTGATGGGCCCGAACGTCGACATCCCGGCCCCCGACGTCGGGAGCACACCCCAGACCATGGCCTGGATCATGGATACGTGGAGCATGAAGAAGGGCTTCATCGAGCCCGGCGTCGTCACGGGCAAGCCGGTCGGGCTGGGAGGGTCGGCCGGCAGGCTGGAGGCCACTGGGCGAGGGCTGCTCTACATCGCCCGGGAGGCCGTCCGCTACATCGGACATGAGCTGGAAGGCACCACCTTCGCCATCCAGGGATTCGGCAACGTCGGCTCCGGCGCCGCGCGGCTGCTGTCCGAGGCCGGCGCACGCATCGTCGCGGTGAGCGACGTCGGTGGCGGAATCCGAAACGACGGGGGCCTGGACATACATGCCCTCCTGCGGTACGTGAAGCAAAACGGGGTAGTCGCCGGTTTCCCCGAGTCCGCGCCGATAGACAACGCCGAGCTTCTGGAGTGTCCCTGCGATGTGCTGCTGCCCGCTGCGCTGGAGGGACAGATCACCGAGGAGAACGCGGGCCGCATCGAAGCCAGGCTGATCATCGAGGGAGCTAACGGGCCCACAACCCTGGAGGCCGACGCCATCCTGGATGGGCGGGGCATCAAGGTAGTGCCGGACATCCTGGCAAATGCCGGGGGAGTCGTCGTGTCCTACTTCGAATGGGTGCAGGATCGGTACGGCTATTTCTGGCGAGAGAGCGAGATCCGCGAGCGACTCGAGGAGAAGATGGTGACCGCCTTCCGCGACGTGGC
>JAJYKO010000830.1 GCA_021788565.1 Chloroflexota bacterium | reverse complement strand
TGGCTTATATGCCCGTAGCAGCGAGATCAACGCGCTTCGGTTCCTCAGCGCTGATGCCACACTTCTTCTCCTGGAATCAAGCCTCTACCGTTCTTCCCAGGCCAGCGCGCTCTCCCCGTCGGCGGTGCTTCGGCGCCCATTCACGGTGGGCGATGTCGCTGATGCCATGAGGTCACTCTACATGCGCGGTGAGCAGCAACATCAGCATGGCACTGATTGTGCTCATATTTATTGAGCCGAGGTTCTAATTCAATATAGAGGCCAGCGGCTAATCAAACAATACGGCAAGGAGCGCTGGTAACTATGACAGCACTTGGACAAAAGGTAAAGGAATTAAGAGTCTCCAGGGGAATGACCCAGCAGAGACTGGCCGAGAAGGCCGAGGTTAGCCACTCTTTGATCAGCGCGCTTGAGTCTGGCCGGCGAAAGTACGTCTCAGCTCAGGATATTGAGCGTCTGGCAAAGGCACTGGAAATCTCGTCCAACGACCTTTGGAAGCTGGTCCCGGGCGGCAGGTCCGAGCAGCGGTACATTCCGATCACAGGCACCGGCAGCCAAATGGCCAAGTCGGCTTAGCAAGTGCCGCGAGATTAACCTGCCGGCGCCGGTACGCCGGCAGGCGCAGGTATAGGTATGTCAATCTGCTGCCTACTTTAGCGGCGGCCGAACTCTCTCTCGAGTTGATTTCGGCTGAGAAGCACCGCGGTCGGCCGGCCGTGGGAACAGTGTTGGGTGACATCCATATCCTCCAGGGCTAGCACCAGCGACCTCATCTCCTCCGGAGCGAGTATCTGTCCTGCCTTAACGGCACCCCTGCACGAGAGCGCGATCGCGAGCCTCTTTCGCCAATCTGCGGCCTCGGGCTTCTCCTCCGCGAGATCGCCTAGGGCTTCCTTAAGAGCTTCCACCGCGCGGCTCGCCGGCAACTCGGTGGGGATCCCCCTGACCAGGATCGCCTTGTCCCCGAACTGTTCCAGCCTGTAACCAAGTACCTCGAGCGCCTTCGTGGCACTGGTGACGATCTCCCATTCCGGCGGAGTAACCTCGATCGAAATTGGCTCCAACATGAGCTGAGTATTCCCGTCTTGCCCGGTAGATTTCTCCAACCTCTCCAGTAACACCCTCTCGTGCGCGGCGTGCTGATCGATGAGGTAGATCCCAACATCCCCTTCGGCAACGATGTAAGTTTGCGCCACCTGGCCGATGACCCGCAGGATCGGCAAGCGCCTTCCGCCCACCATCACATCTTCGCCTGCCGAAGGACCGGAGATCGCGGTGTCCATCAGCCTTGGCTGGCCACTGGGATCCAGCAGTCCCGTATCGAACCCGCGCCCAGTCGGTGATAGCTCTTTCGCCCAACCCGAGCTATCCGCCACGGCGGACCGAACCGCATCTCTGAGCCCGGCGTATATGAGCCGCTCTCTAAACAGCCTAACCTCGCTCTTGGACGGGTGAACGTTGACATCCACCTCCGCCGGCGGCACTTCGAGGCTGATCAGAGCGATCGGATAGCGTCCGACCTGTAAGAGGGTCTGGTAGCCATCCTCGACAGCTTGGCCGAGGGACCGGCTGCGAATGGGACGCCGGTTCACGAACAGCGATACGCCGCTTCGGGTCGACCGGCTCACCCCTGGATCAGCGGCGTATCCATGGATGCGAGCCGCCACACTTCTGATAGGCCTGTCCGCCTCGACCAGTCCCTCGATAGGAAGTAACGCGTCCGCCACTTCACGCCCCAGGACCGCCAGGGCCGCATCCAGGAGTTCACCGGAGCCACTCGTGATGAGAGGGCGCCTTCCGTCCACAAACAGTGTGAAGGCCACCTCGGGATACGCGAGCGCAAGCTGGCTCACAAGCCGAACTACCTGGCCGGCCTCGGCCGCGGCAGACCGCAAAAACTTTCGACGCGCGGGAACATTGAAGAACAGCTTTTCCACGAGAACGGTGGTGCCTGGGGCTCTCGCCGCGGACACCACCCCTCCGTCCAGCGCCCCACCGACCACGTGTATCTCCGATGCCGAAGAGGTCTCGGCTCGCCGGCTCACGACGGTCATCTCTGAAACCGCCGCTATGCTCGCCAGCGCCTCCCCGCGAAAACCGAGTGTCGCGATGCGACCAAGATCATCGGCCGACCGAATCTTACTGGTCGCATGACGTTCAACAGCCAGGAACATCTCCTCTCGCGTGATGCCACATCCATCGTCAGCAACTCGTATGAGGTCGCATCCGCCCGTGGCGATCTCTACCTGGATCGAACGAGCCCCGGCGTCTACAGCGTTCTCGACGAGCTCCTTCACCACGGAGCCCGGCCTCTCGACCACCTCACCGGCAGCGATCTTACCCACCACGTCTGAGCTCAGAACTTCAATGCCCAACCGAAGCCCTCAATCCAACAGCCATCACCCATCACCAATCACCCTCTGTTGCAGCTCGTGAAGCGTGGTCAGCCCTTGCAGCGGGGTCATGGACGTTATATCCAGTCTGCGTATCTCGTCCGTCAACTCTGCCCACTTTTCGCCTTCAGCGTCTTCCGCCTCCGGCACCACCGCCGGAAATCCTTGCCGTGGCGCCTCCAGCATCTTCAATATCTGCTGCGCACGGCGAATCACCGGAGCCGGCACGCCCGCTAGCTGGGCAACGTGGATCCCATATGAGCGGTCCGCACCCCCCGGCACAACCCTGTGCAGGAATATTACCCTGTCTCCCTCCTCGACCACCTCCATCCGAAGGTTGAACACCCTCGGGAGCAGTCCCTCGAGCTCTGTGAGCTCGTGATAGTGGGTTGCGAAAAGGGTTCGACAGCCAAGGCCTGGCTGGTCGTGAATATACTCGATCACCGATCTGGCGATAGCCATCCCGTCGTAGGTGCTGGTACCCCTGCCCACCTCATCCAACACCACCAGGCTCATCGGCGTGGCGTTGTGCAAGATGTTGGCCGTCTCGGACATCTCCACTAGAAAAGTACTCTTGCCGGCGGACACGTCGTGCTGGGCGCCGACTCGCGTGAATACCCGATCCACGATGCCAACCCTGGCCTCGGCCGCCGGCACGAAGCTCCCGATCTGGGCCATGATCACCAGCAGCGCTACGCCGAGCACATACGTCGACTTGCCGGCCATGTTGGGTCCGGTGATTACCGCGAGTTGGTGTGAATCCCCCGACATCAAGCAGTCGTTGGGAACGAATTCTCCCGCGGGCAACGCCCTCTCGACTACGGGATGCCTACCAGCCCGAATCTCCAGGCCCGTGGATTCTTCAATGGACGGACGCACGTAGCGGCCGGCAGCAGCGGCCTCGGCCAACGAGAGGAGGGCGTCGAAACGCGCGAGTGTCTGCGCCGTCTCCCGTATTCGAGGGGCCATGGCTGCCAGTTCCGCGAGCAACTCCGAGTAGATCTGCTTCTCCAGCGCCTCGATCTCAGCCTGAGCGTTCTGAAGCCGAAGCTCCTGCTCTTTCAACTCAGATGTCACAAAACGCTCCGCGTTGGCGATGGTTTGCTTGCGCTGA
>JAJYKO010000829.1 GCA_021788565.1 Chloroflexota bacterium | reverse complement strand
CGCTGCCCGGCGACCCACCGGCACCGGAGGTCTGGCCGGTCCCGTTTCCCATCGAACTCGCCGCACCGTTCGTCGTGGGCTGTCCATTGCTGGAGTCCGGCCCTCCCTGCAGCCCCGTCGATAGCTGTCCCGTGCCCTCCGGCCCCTGGGCGAGTTGAGGAGAGGTCGGCGCCTGGGCGTTGGCGCCCTGGGCTCGGGAAGAGAGCTGGCTGTTCAGGTCGTTCAACTGCTGCCAGGCATTCGCCAGATCGCTCTGCTGGATTACCTGACTGCCGGCATCCTGCACGGCCTGTGCGAGCCTGTTCATCGACTGGCTGCTGTAATTCAAGTCCGGATTCTGGACGGATTGGGCCGCCCAGTTCTCGGTTTTGGCGAGTTGCTGAACACCCTGGCTCTGGGCGGCCGAGTTCTGGAGCGCCTGAGACAGTTGCTGCCTGGCTGCCGGCGATAGCTGGTCGACCTGCTGGCCCAGGTCCCGCAACTGCTGCGCGGCGTTCTGGTAATCCCCCTGACGCAGGCTCTGGGCGATGTCGCTCCCCGCGGCCGTGTCACGGAGGTTTGTTGCCAGGTTATCCAGGGCCTGTTGCTGGATGTTGGATGCCTGAGCGGCCTGGTTCAGAGCGGCGTCGGCCTGCTGCATCGCGTTGGACGCCGCTTGCTGGGAAAGCCCTCCGCGCTGATACTGCTTCTGGATTTCGTTCAGCAGCTCCCTGGTGGGTTCCAGCGCAAACGACCCGGCCTTCGCAGCGGATGAGGCTCCCTGCTGCTTGAACAGCGGGCGATCGGCTTCTGGCGGCGCAGCGCGGGTGATACCAGGGATCTGAAGGGACGCAAGCGGGTTGGGAACGGTGATACCCAGGCTGGCCAGCTCCAGGAGACCCGACGAGGCCACGGCCAGAAGCAGTGCCGCCAGCAATTCTCTTCTTGGCAGCAACGGAAACGCCTTCGATATCGGTAGGTCGCCGGCCAGATCTGATGCCTGGGCAATCTGCCAGAGGACCAGCGCTCCGTTCGCACCCGTGGCCAGCAACTCGTGAGCGGTCCCAAGCTGCTCGCGCAACTCCAGTCTGAGATCCACCGTCTTAATAGCTTCGGCTTCCGATGGGCGTAGGAGGAGAGCGGCCACAATTCCCGCTGCCGGCGCGCTCACCGCGGCGAGCCAGAGCCAGTTTCGGAGGGAGTCAGGAAGAGCGAACAGCGCGAGCAGCGCGGCGACCAGGACGAAGCCTAGGGATGCGCAGAGACTGATCGCGAGGACCCGAACGCCCCTCTGAAGCCACAACCACAGACGTGCCGCCTGGAAACTTTTGCGCAGTGGCCGGACATTGGGAGTCAAGCCCTGAATCGCCATCGCTCCTTCCCTTCAAGCCCCTCAAGCAACCGCCCTACACCCGAACAACCGGTGTCCGGCACAACAGGGTCCTCAGCATACGCCGTGGCACCTGGGGCTCCAGCTGCATTTGCGCGGGCGCTGGTCGCGTGGCCGGTGGCAGCCCGGTGCCGGTTGGGGAGCCGTCAAAGGCAATAAAGATGCCATAAACTCGCTGCTGAGCGAGGGCTGTTCCCGGTACAATATCAGTGGTCACGGGACTCGAGGGACTGAACAAGATAGACAGGATATTCAGGATGGTGTACGAGCGACCCGGTGGGCTTGGCGCGACCAGGGGCAGTGCCAGGGTCCGCAGGCCGCCTGCTCCCATTGACTATCCTGTTCATCCTGCCCATCCTGTTTCGTTCCACTGTTCCCCCATCACCCAACACCCTACGGAGGCGGTCGTTGCTTGACGTTTGTTTGCTGGGTACGGGCGGGATGACGCCGCTGCCGAAGAGGTGGCTGGCGAGCCTGCTGATTCGCTTTCAGGGCCGGCTGCTGCTGATTGACTGTGGCGAAGGCACACAGATTACACTCAAGTCCGCCGGGTGGGGCTTCAAAGATATTTCTACCATCCTCATCACCCACCTCCACGCCGACCACGTCGCGGGACTGCCTGGTATGCTGCTCAGCATGGGCAACGCCGGTAAGAGGGATTGGCTGCTGATGTACGGGCCCAGAGAGCTTTCGCGAGTGATGGAAGGAGTGCGCGCCATCGCTCCGTACCTTACGTTTCCAGTGGAATGGCGAGAGTTGGACGGCGGTGAGGAGATAGTTCTGGACGGCCTCGAAGCCTCCACGCTTCCGCTGGAGCACGGCGTCCCCTGCCTAGCGTACTCTCTGTACGTGCCCAGGGGCCGGCGCTTCGATCCGCAGAAAGCGGAGGGGCTCGGGATACCGGTCATGCTCTGGAGCCGTCTTCAGGCAGGAGAGCGAGTCGAGTGGAATGGCCGCACCGTGGAGCCTGAAGAGGTGCTCGGCGGGGAGCGCCGGGGCATCAAGCTCTCCTACGTCACCGACACGCGCCCGACACTGGCCCTGCCAGGCTTCGTGGCGGGGTCGGATCTGCTGATCTGCGAGGGCATGTACGGCTCGACCGAAGCGTTGGCCAAGGCAGAGGAGAAGGGACACATGGTCTTCTCCGAGGCCGCGGAGATCGCCAGGGCCGGCATGGTAAAGGAGCTCTGGCTCACACACTACAGCCCGTCCCTGGCGGATCCAGAAGAGTGGCTCGAGGAGGCGACGAAGGTCTTCCCAAACACCCACGCAGGTTTCGACCGTATGACCGCCACGCTATCGTTCCCCGAAGAGGATTAGCAGGCCGGCGGCTCAATTCTCATGTAATCCGCTTCTCGGACCGGCCTGGCATTGACTAGCTGGCCACCGCGATGCGCCGAGCGAGGATGAGCTGGTGCAGCCTCGCGTCGGTCTCCCCGACCGGGCTGCCTACGTCCGCGACCTCGATCTCGCCGAAGCCGGCCTCCGTGAGCCATGCCCGGTACTCCGCCTCGGTCCAGGTACCCGCACCTGTCGAAGCCGTGAGCATGTTCACGCCGAAGAGCGCCGCCGCGACACTTCGGCCGCGCACGAAGTCGATAATCGCCACCCCGCTGCCTGGCGCCAGAGTCGCCGCGACCCGCTTGAAGAGACGCAAGTTCTCTTCCGGGCCGTAAATGTGGCACACGTTGCCGAGTAGCACGAGATCAAACGGTCCCTCGGGCAGCCCAACCGTGAAGTCTCCCCCGACGAGCGTGACATCGCTCGCGCCCGCCCATCGCGGCCGCACCAGCTCGATCACCTCGGGCCGGTCCAAGATCGTCACCGCCATCCCCTTCTCGTGGAAAGCCCTCGCGTGGACTCCGGGTCCACCTCCGACGTCCAGGACTCGCCGCGCCTCTGGGAAGTGCGCCAGACACCGCTCCACGACCTCAGGGGCACTCGTGCGGGCGCCGACGGCCATGGCAGCGGTAAAGTTGCCCGGCGCTGAGCCTCGGGGTCGCTCCGGTCGAATGCCCTTGAGAATCTCGGGCAACTGCAACCATCTCGCCGCGAGATCCCGGCTGTGCATGATGGACGGCGCGAAGTAAGCAGGGTCGGACTCGTCTAAGAGCAGCCTGCGCGCCGCCTCGGACAGCC
>JAJYKO010000828.1 GCA_021788565.1 Chloroflexota bacterium | reverse complement strand
CCGTGCCGTCGGGCGCGATAAGCTCGTAAATCGATCGGATCGTTCGTACCTGAGCCGCATAGTCTGTGCTCACGACCGCCTCTGTCCGCACGACCGTGGCCCCGAGTTCCATGGACGTCTGGGCAAGGTCCTGCCGGAGACTGCCGGGTGGCTCCAGAAGCCAGACCGGAGAGGGGTTGAGCAGGTCGAGCGCGAGCAGCCCTCCCGGTCGCAGGTGGCGGGCGACCGTGGAGAGGGCTACTTGCTGGGAATTCCGATCGATCAGGTACGCTAGACTCTTGACGGCGATGATGGCCAGGTCGAAGTGCCGATCCACTTCGAGGTCGCGGACATCTCCCAGGATCAAGTGAGCGCGGCCCTCCACCTCCGAGCCGGCCAGGGCTAGCCTCTGATGGGCCAGGGCCAGCATGTGGGGCGACACGTCTACTCCCGTGACGCGGTGCCCTGCCTTTGCCAGGGGGACCAGGACCCGCCCCGATCCGCAGAACGGCTCCAGCACCTCGCCGCCCTCGGCGGCGGCCAGTTCCATGTACAGCTGCAGATCCTCCTCGAAGGGAAATGCGTCGTACAGTCGAGCCAGCTGCGCATCGCCCCAGGGTTGGTCGGAGCGCAGCAGAGCCCCAGCACTCTGTTCCTTTCCGTTCACCGCCATCGTGTTCCTCCCGATACTCTCCCATCGTCATCCCCGCGAAGGCGGGGATCCACCACAAGGTGGGACCCTGGATTCCCGCGTGCGCGGGAATGACGGTTCCGCAGCAAGCCGCTGTATACTTCCGACGACTCATGCCGCCCCGCGGCTCGTGGACGGAGCCAGCATCTCCTCGTACGCGGCAAGGCATCGCTCCGCGCATCTCCTCCAGGTGAAGCGCTCCAGCACCGCCTCTCGGGCGTTTCGGCCGAGTCGCTCTGCCAGTTCAGGATTGCGCAGCAGCTCCGACATCCGCTCGCTCAGCTCTTTCGTGTCCCCTGGGGGGACGAGAAATCCCGTCACTCCGTCCTGCACCACCTCCGGCAGCCCGCCAAGTCGGCTGCACACCACCGGGGTTCCGCTGGCCATCGCTTCGATTGTCGCCAGACTTAGCAACTCCGATACCCGCACCTTGCGCCCGTAGCAGGTGTCCTCGACCGAGGGCAAAGCGAGCAGCCGGGCGGATCGATAGAGGGACGGCAGGAGCTCTTCCGAGACAGGGCCGAGGAAATCCACATGTTTACCGGCGGAAAGCTGGCGCAATAGCTGCGGGTAATTCCTCTCTGGAGGATGTGGATCGTGTCCGGCTGATCCGGCCAACCGAAGGCTTTCGCCTGGCGGTAGGGCGCCGATCAAACGGTCGATGCCCTTGTGCGGCGTGAGCCGGCCGACGAACAGGACTCCCTGACGGGCGGCGGCGGGGTCAGGGCGGAAGTGGACGGGGTCCGCCCCGCCGAAGATGACGCGGGTGAGGGCTGTGGGCGCGTGCAGCTCGTCCGCGGAGTATCGCGAGACTGTGAGGAAGCGATCGAATAGACGGGGTAGCAGCCCTCCCCAGTCGCCACCTTGCAGACCGTGGTCTGTGACGGCCGTCTTCGCACCTCGCGCTCGGGCAGCCACAGCGGCGAAGCGGCTGGGCGTGCTCCGCATGTGGTGGGTGTGTACGACGTCTGCGCCTGAGATCGCCCAGAAGAGACCGGGAGCCAGCGGATGGGCGGGGTGATTGTGCAGGAACGCCACCGCGGTAACCACACGGACGCGAAGACCGGATGCTTCTCTATGGGCGCCCGGGCGCCGGCCGAAGGTGACCAGTTCGCAGTCGACTTCGCGGGCCAGTTCCCGCGATAATTCCAGGGGATATCGCTCCCCTCCGCCAAAGATCCCGTCTGATCCGAAGGGAGTTGGGGCAACCTGAACGATGCGCACTCTGACAGCCGCTCTCCTTACGCTGGGCGACCCGAACCGCCTGACCGGCGGGTACCTCTACCATCGAAGAATGGCGGAGGAGGCGCCTCGATGTGGCGCGAAGCTCGAGTTCGTCTCCTTCCCAGATCGGCCGTTTCCGATCGCGCTGCTGGATGCGCCGACCATGCTGCGGCGCGTCAGGATGTTGGGCGCCGATGTGCTGGTGGTCGATAGCATTGCGGCTGCTTTCCTCGGACCCTGGCTGACCGTGAGCCCGCCAGTTCTTCCCGTCGTCGGCATTCTCCACCAGCCGCCGGGCGGCATCGACCACGGTCCCGTGCGCACCGCCGTTCAGTCTGCTCTCGATCGCCTGGCCTACCGGCGAACACGACTTCTGATGGTGGCCAGCGAGTCGCTGGCAGAGCAGCTTTCGGCAGAGGGCGTGCCAGGAAAGATGCTGAAGGTCGTGCCTCCGGGGCGCGATCTGGCCGCTGTTCCGGTAGCAGCATCTATGGACCTGCGTCTGGGGCGCGGGGCGGCGTTTCTTTGCGTCGGAAACTGGATCGAGCGCAAGGGGATCCACTGCCTTCTGGATGCCTTCGCGTTGCTCCCTGAGGGCGCCGCGACGCTGCATCTCGTGGGCGACGATATGGCCGGTTCTCGCTACGCTCGGAGACTTCGAGAGCGCCTTGCACTCCCTGATCTGGCGGGCCGAGTCGTCGTTCACGGACCGCTCTCACGTGAAGCGGTGGCGGCGATGTACCTCGCGGCCGACGTATTCGTGCTTCCTAGCTTCAAGGAGCCCTACGGAACAGTTTACGGCGAGGCGATGGCGGCTGGACTGCCGGTCGTCGGCTGGCGAGCGGGAAACCTTCCGCACCTGGCGGAGCACGAACGGGAGGGACTGTTGGTCTCGCCCAACGACCTGGAGGGACTGAGCCGCGCGCTCGCCCGTCTGTCTGCCGATGCGGCCCTGCGATCGCGGCTTGGGACAGCGGCAAGAGAGCGAGCGCGGGCTAGACCTACATGGAGCGAATCCGCTGCCCTCTTCTACGGGGCGATTCGGGAGGGCGTCGAGGCCCGATAAGTCGGAGAGGGACGGCTCAGGTGGGCGGGCAGACGGTGTGATAGTAGCATGGCACCAACGCCCGAAGGGCATTCGCCCTCCCGAGCGTCGAGACCATATCCGTGAACCATGGAGACCGTCCCAAACTTGGCAACTTGATTGCGCTCGCCCAAGTATAGGGCGGCTCGCGAGCCGCCCCTACAGCCGCCCCTATAGCCGCCCTTTGGGGCTCGGTCCCAGCCCGATAGGGCTTAGTCTTCTCAGCGCGGTCGCTTCAGCACCGCGTACACTACCAACCATGCTGTGAGGCCGGGGCTGGAATGCATCTTGCACGCTTACTTGCCTAGTTGCGTGTCCAGTTGCACGTTAGGTTGCCCCGATACATAATCCGCACTACCGATTCCGCGATAGCGTGTGCTTGGGAAGGGCTTCGCTCGGAAGGGGACTCGCCTATGTCAGAGGGCTGTGATTTGCAAGCAAAACGTCCATGAACCGAGGGACAGCAGTGTGAAAGTGCTGGTTGTTGATGACGACGAGACCATCAGTGAGTTCGTGGTATGGGTACTTTCCGATG
>JAJYKO010000827.1 GCA_021788565.1 Chloroflexota bacterium | reverse complement strand
GGCCCGCCGTTCCAATTACGTACAAGGCAACATCCTGAGCGATATCTGTACTGATATCCGCATTATAGCGCCGGACGGCGTCTTCCAGGAAGGACGCTCGGTGCAACGGGTGGCCGCTGAGTTTACGGGAAGCGGGGCGGGCCGACGGGATCTGCCCACTACGCCTCCTGGCTGGTGCCTCAACGACATCGACGGACTCTCTACGGAGCGAAGCCTGTACGGCGGTATGGTTCGGAGCGACAGTGGCACTTGTAGCGTCGGTGCTCGCGTGAAGCGCCCGCTACCGTCAAGGGAGCGACTCTACATTGCTACCACCGTCCCGAACCATGCCCGTACGATGTCCGCTGGCACAGGAGATGCTTTTCCGCGCTCCGGCGGTGCAATCGTGCAACCGCCGGCTAGCACAGTAAGGAGGCATCCATGCTGGCTTCAATCCTCTGGGTGATCATAGTGCTGCTGGTGATCTTCTGGTTGTTCGGCGCCTTCGTCGCCAACCTGGGGAGCATCGTGTACATCGCTCTCGTGATCGCAGTCATACTGGTCATCTACAACCTCCTCACTCGAGGGGGAGCGGCGATCTAGCAGAAGCGAGAAGCGGCCCAGGTTGGTAGATCCCGGGCCTCTTGTAACACAACGCACCCGCGCTCTCAGGGGACGCCCCTGGAAGTTGAGGGTGCGTTGTGGCGTCTGCCTCCCCGTGGGTAGCAGCTGCCGTGGCCCCGTCTGTGGACCGGCACTCACCGCTCGCTACGGGTCAGGGCCTAGCCCCTGCACATCCGGCCACGCGGATCAATGGGAATTTGGTCCCCTGGTAGCCACGTACTCCGAGGAATATCTTCGCTACATCTATCGCCAGGATGATGGTGGGGCGTTGGTCCCTCTTCGTCCGGGACTGGGAGCTCCAGGGTAGCGCAGTGAGGGGACTTAGGGTGGGATTGAAGGGGACCGCGGGCCCTAGCTCATGCTCCTGGGCGCGCATATCCTTTGGTGCGGACACCACGATTCGACCGGTTAGAACTGGTGGCCCGGAGAGGAAGCTGCAAGCGATGGTTACTCAATGCGCCTGGTGCAACGGGGTAAAGCTGGGAGCCTGGTACCTGCACCTGCCATGGGTTCACGAGGTTGTCCACCAGTGGTCCCTTCGACTCCCCGTCGGGCCCACCCTCACCGTAAGGACCACGCACGGCGTATGTCCGCATTGCGCCGGCAAGGTGTACAAACTGGCCACCAGGCAGCGTCTGCAAAGGCAGGGCCAGGCGATCGGCGACGTTCTGGTATGACCCCGTTCTGGCCAATGCCAGCAGAGAGTAAACGCGGCACCAGGCCGGATTGGTTTGCCGGCTTTTAGCCCCGGATGCCCCCTGGGAGTGCGCGCTATAGGAGGCGGCCCGCATGTATGTCCTGGTGATCGACGACGACCCGATGATCTGCAAGACGGCGAGGTATCTCCTGACTGAGGAAGGATACGAGGTCGACATCGCTCTCAGCGGTGAAGCTGCCGTAGATCTCATCGAGAAGCGTCAACCTGACCTGTTTGTCCTGGACTTGGTCCTACCCGACGTCGACGGATTCGAGATCTACAAGCACTTGCAGCGTTCAAACGCGGATGCAATGATCGTCTTCCTCACGCCACGCGGCTGGCTCGACGATTACACGGCAGGACTCGAACTGAACGTTGGACTCTTTCTGTCGAAGCCCTTTGAAGCCGACGACTTCGTCAGCTGTGTGAACTCCCTCGCCTGGCGTAGCCTCACTCGGCACGAAGGTCCGGTGGAGGACCGTATCACAGTTGGAAATGCCGAGCTGCGGGTTGGTGCCTCGAGGCTCGTGATCAAGACAGGAAACATCCTCCGGCTGGTCAACCTTACACTTCCAGAAGTTAATTTGCTCCGGTGCTTGATGCTGAATCCGGGCAGGGTCGTCCCTGGAGACGTGCTGCGTGATGGGGTGTGGGACGATATTGGCGTTGACGACGATGGGCTGGCGGTAGAGGTGCATATCCGAGGATTGCTGACCAAGATAGCTCACGCGGTGCCTGACGCGGCCGAGGCTGGAGACCAGGGCTATATCGAACCTGTCGGGTCCCGCGGCTTCAAGTTCAATGTTATTACAGCCTGAACACTTCTCCTAAATTTCTGTACAAATTGTAATGCCGCTTTCATGATAAGCCGAGGTTCGCGCCTTACCCTACTTTCCGCTAGTCTAGTTAAGTAGGGCACGGTCGGGCTCCGATGATGCGGTCCAATTGAGTCCCGTGGCGACCGGAGCGGATGGCTTGGGCGGTAGGTCCGGGCCACGAGTTCGTCGCTATCACGGTTGGATTGCGCTTCTGTTTTCGCTATCTCCACCCGACTGCGTTGGCTGTACTTGCCGCATTGCCAAACCGATGGCCTCGCCATGTCCGGCGCGTGGCCGCGGTGTGATGGCTGTGTGAGAGCTAGCCGGTGTCTAGTGCCACGGAGAAGTTTCGGCCGCATGATCCATATCGGCAGCCGGACGATCATCAGTGGAGGTAGGTCGGGTTGGGGCGTGGACTGCACGCTTCCGCGAGACGGGAGCTATGGCTGCTGTTTACCCAGTGTGCCTGGTGCAACGGGCTGAAGTTCGGGCCATGGTACGTCCCCTTTAGCCGGAAGATTGTGCAGCAATGGGCCCTCCAGCTGCCGCTGGGGTTGGCCGTCGTCGTCAGCTCGACCCACGGCGTTTGTCCGGACTGCGCGGAACGCGTGTGCCGGCGCGCGAGATCTGAGCGTTCGGAACGGGTGAAAGCTCTGCTGGAGGACCTGATTCTGTGATTGACTCGCCCCGCTAGTCGTTCCCCTTCTTTCTAGCGACACCGGTTTCCTCAGCCGCTGCCGAGACTGCCGCCGCCACTGTCGGAGCGACCCTGCGGTCGAAGACGCTGGGAATGATGTTCTCTACATTCAGTTCGTCGTCGCTCACGAGTCCGGCGATGGCCCTTGCGGCCGCCAGGTTCATGACCTCGTTGATTGTGCTGGCTCGGCAGTCCAGGGCTCCCCTGAAGACCCCCGGGAAAGCGAGGACGTTGTTCACCTGGTTGGGGTAGTCGCTCCGGCCGGTGGCTACGACTGCCGCGTATTCCTCGGCATCCTCCGGCATTATCTCTGGGACCGGATTGGCCAGGGCAAAGACGATGGCATCCCTCGCCATCTTCTTGATGTCTTCGGCCTGGAGCAGCCGTGGTGCCGACACGCCCAGGAAGAAATCGGCGCCCTGCAGAACCTCGGCAACCGTCCCGTGCCGGCGATTCGGATTCGTGTTGGCCGCGTACCATTCCTTGATGGGATTCATGTCGTTAGAGCGACCAAGGTAGATGGCGCCTGCCCTATCGCACCCTACAATGTCGCGGATCCCCATTTCCAGCATGATCCTGGTGGATGCGACTCCGGCCGCCCCCACACCGCTGACGACCACTCTCAGCTCTTCCATTCTCTTCCCCACGATCTTGACCGCGTTGATGAGCGCGGCAGCCACCACGATCGCGGTCCCATGCTGGT
>JAJYKO010000826.1 GCA_021788565.1 Chloroflexota bacterium | reverse complement strand
GCAGCGGCGCGCCGCACGTCCTCCTCGACAATTCTCCCGGAGGGGCCGCTGCCCACGAGGGTAGATATGTCCACCCCCAGCTTCTTCGCGAGGTTCCGAGCAGCTGGCGACGACCGCAGGGCTCCGATGCGTGAGGCCGACTCCTCGGTGTAGGGGCGGGCCGCCGTGCCCGCCCGCGTCTCAGTCGGCGAGATGGCGGATGGGCCGGCAGAGCCGCCGGCCCCTACAGGTTGCTCCATCTCCCCGTCGCTCACCTCGCCCAGGTACGCAATGACCGTCCCGACGGGTACCACCACGCCTTCTCCCACCACGATCTTTCCGAGCACACCCTCGTCGTAGGCCTCTACTTCCTGGGTTACCTTGTCCGTCTCCACCTCGAAGAGGGCGTCGCCCTTGCGTACCTGGTCGCCCACCTTCTTCAGCCACTTAACCACGGTGCCCTCGCTCATGGTCAGTCCCAGTTGGGGCATCACGATCTCGGTGGCCATCAGCGAACTCCCTCCATCACCCCGCGTACCAGGGCTGTAAGCCCCTCGACGTTTGGTATGGTAAGGTCCTCAAGCGCGGGGCTGAACGGCACCGGCACGTCCATCGCGCCGTATCGCTTCACTGGCGCATCCAAATAGTCGAAGGCCTTGTCGGCGATCTGCGCGGCGATTTCCGCGGTCACCCCGAAAAGCTGATACCCCTCGTCTATCACGACAGCGCGATGTGTCTTCTGGACCGAGGCGATGATGGTGTCCATATCCAGCGGCTTTACCGTGCGGGGGTCCACCACCTCGAGGCTTACGCCTTCCCTGGCCAGGAGATTGGCTGCTTCCAGCGCGACCTGTACCATGCTGGAGGTAGCCACGACCGTGATGTCTGTCCCCTCGCGCTTCACGTCTGCCACACCGAAGGGAATGAGGTATTCGCCCTCTGGCACCGGACCCTTTACCTTGTAAGTCATCTTGTCGTCGTAGAAGATGACCGGTCCATTGTACCGGATCGCAGTCTTCAGAAGCCCCTTGGTGTCGTAAGGAGTGGATGGCAGCACAACCTGGAGACCTGGAATGTGGGCAAACCAGGCCTGGAGGCTCTGCGAGTGCTGCGCAGCGCTGCGGCGGCCGGCACCTAATACCGTGTGGAGCACCATGGGCACGGACACTTGGCCGCCCGTCATGTAGTACATCTTGGCGGCCTGATTGACGAGGGGGTCCATCGCCATGGTGGCGAAGTCGCCGAACATGAGGTCGATGATGGGCCTCATGCCGGTCATAGCCGCCCCCACCCCGAGACCCACGTAGCCCTCCTCAGTGATGGGAGTGTCAACGATTCGCTCAGGGCCAAACTCCGCAAAAAGTCCTTCGAAACTCTTGAAGGTGCCTCCCGCCGCCCCCACTTCTTCTCCCATGACGAAGACCGTGGGGTCGCGCCTCATCTCCTCGGAGATGGCTTCTCTGAGCGCTTCGGCGATAGTGATCTCACGCATCTGGGTAGACATACAGCCCCACCTCGCTCGGATTCGGGAAGGGAGCAGCCTTGGCGAATTCCACCGCGTCGTCCACTTCCTTCTGAATCTCTGTATCGATGGCCTCGATCTCCTCGGCCGCACAAACCTTATCGGCTACCATCTTCTCGGCGTACAGCTTGATCGGGTCGCGATTTGTCTTCCACTCCTCGATCTCCTCAGCCGCTCGGTACGCCTTGCCGGGATCTCCTACGTGATGGCCGCCATAGCGGTAGGTCTTCAGCTCGATGAACTCGGGGCCTCCGCCTTTTCGCACTCGCTCCACCACCTCAGTAGACGCGTTGAAAACTGAAAGAACCTCTTGCCCGTACACCTCGGTGGTCCGCAGCCCGAAGGCTTCGGCCCTCGCCCCAAAGCGCGAGCCTCCCGCCACGTGCGATGCGGGGGTGAACTGCCCGTACAGGTTGTTCTCGCAGGCGAATATGACCGGGAGCTTCCAGATGGAAGCCATGTTCATCGCCTCTGCCAGGACTCCCTGGTTGGCGGCCCCATCCCCGAAGAAGCACACCACCACCTGGCCGGTCCCGCGCTGTTTCGCCGACCAGCCGGCACCAGCGGCGATCCCCATGCCGCCGGCTACGATCCCGTTCGCGCCCAGAATGCCCAGGGACACGTCCGCAATGTGCATGGTTCCGCCGCGACCCCGGTTGTACCCCGACGCCTTGCCGAGGATCTCAGCCATCATTCTGTCGGTCTTGCCACCCTTTGCGATCAGGTGGCCGTGACCTCGGTGGGTGCTGGTGATGTAGTCGTCTTCGCGCAGTGCCGCGCACACCCCTACTGCCACTGCTTCCTCGCCGATGTAGGCGTGTGCCAATCCGGGCATCAGGCCGCGGATGTATACCTGAATCACGCCCTCCTCGAACTTGCGGATGCGTACCATCCGTCGGTAGAGCTCCAGCATGAACTCCTTGTCCACAGGCACTCCCTCCTGGTTGTTATCTAAAGGGTGAGGGACACAAAGTCCCGAACGGCTTGCGCCACTCACTCTTCAAGCGTTCCCCTGGTCACCAGCCTTAAGCGGACAATCTCCTAGCTGTCTGGATATCGGCATCGAACTGATCGAGATGCTCCCCCATAACTCTGCGAGCCGCCGCGGCGTCGTGGTTCTCCACGGCATCGATCAGCTTCCTATGGAAGTACTGGCCACGACTCTGGGATCCACTTACCTCGATGACCACCCGGCGTGTCTCCTGCACCAGCTCCCCAATGCTGTCTATCAGCATAGGCAGAAGCGGGTTCTGTGTTGCCTCAGCCAGGGCAACGTGAAAGGCGTGGTCCGCCCGAACGAAGGCCTCCGCGTCGTCGAGGGTAGCTTCCATCTCCGTAATGGCCGTCCGCATCTTATCCAACTGATCGAGTTCGGCACGCTCGGCTGCGAGTCCGGCGATCTCGACCTCCAACACCCTTCGGGTCTCCACAAGGTTCTCGCTGGAGAAGTTGCGCCGCTGGTACAGCAGCTTCATTGGCTCTTTGAGCGCGTCACCACTCAGGTCGGCCACGAAGATCCCGCGGCCCGGCCGAATGACCACCAGTCCCCGCTCCGCCAGGGTCTTCAGCGCCTCACGCACGACGGTACGGCTTACCCCGAACTTGTCCCCAAGCTCCCGCTCAGCGGGTAT
Organism: Chloroflexota bacterium; assembly: GCA_021788565.1. Next base: position 390 of record JAJYKO010000826.1, on the reverse strand, counting down.
CTTGCTCCCGGCGGGCCAATCAGTGCTGACGATCAACTCCTGGATCTGCTGAACGACCTGCTCGTAAAGCCTATCCCGATTCATGGGCACGACGGGTGTGTCGCCGAAGTCGACGGCTTTCATCCTCAGTCTTTCGGAGTCAACACGAACTTGATCCCTTGCTTGTCCCTGAACCTGTTGAATCCGCTCTCCCAGTCGGAAAGCGGTAGCATGTCCGTGACCAGTGGCCTGGTCTGAACGCGCCCCTGCTCCAACAGCCTTAAGGCGTAGGCCCAGGATGTCGGGGTCGAGGCGAAGGAGGTGCGGACTTCAATCTCCTTCAACACCGCCAGGTCGGCGTCCCAGTCTATCCGTCTGCCAAAAAGTCCTATCTGCACGTACTGACCGCGT
>JAJYKO010000825.1 GCA_021788565.1 Chloroflexota bacterium | reverse complement strand
CCTCGCCGCCGTGTCCCCCACTCGCTTCAACTCTTCCCGGAAGCGGCTGGTCATGAAGAGCGAGTAGTCGACTCCGAGGCCCAGCCCAAGCATGGTCGCGACGTTCATCACAAAGATCGAAAGGTCCGTGGTCCGGCTAAGCAGCGTGATTGCGGCGAGTATTCCCACAACCGTGGCACCGCCCAACGCCACCGGCAGACCAGCCGCCACCAGGGAGCCGAAGACTATCAGCAGGGCTACCGCCGCGATGGGGAAGGCAACGATCTCTGCGCGCTGGAGGTCGTCGTGACTCAGCCGCTCCACCTCCGCGAAGAAGAGTGGTCCTCCCGTCACCTGCATCTTCAGGAAGCCGGGGGCGGGGGTCGGGGAGCTGGGAGCTGGAGACGCATCTCCGTCTCCCGAGCCCTGACCCCCGACCCCCGACTCCTGGCTGGTCGGCGTGCGAAGAAGAGAAGTCAGCTTGTAAATATATCGAGCGGCCTCGTTATCTCCGCCGTTCAGTATCACCAGTTCGTAGGCGGCGTGCCTGTCCGGCGAGATCTGCCTGGGGTTGGTGAGGTAGCTCAGCACCCGAGATACCTCCGGCGCGCCCTTCAGCCCGGCCATGGCGTAGTCCACCTGCCGGTTGAATTCCGGGTCGTCGACGGTGAGTGAAGGGCTACTGAAGAGGACCACCAGGGAACTGGGTTGGACTCCGATCGTCTTTTCCAGAAGTTGCTGGGCGCGCACCGACTCCATTCGATCGGTGGTGAGGCCCCCGAACTGAAGTCGCTGGGCGGCCTCGGGAATCAGGGGGAGCGCGGCGAGCAGAACGACTGCCCACGCGACGATGACTGCCCACCGCCGCCGGTAGACGAAGCAGCCCAACGAGTAAAGCATATTCTGAGTATAGCAAAGCGGACGACTGGAGGCAGCCGAAGATGTGCCCATCCAGAATCAAGGAGCCGGCGTTGTCTCCAACGCCGGCGATCGAGGATAGAAGCCCAGGATGAGCCAGACAGTCAGGAGTCCATGTATTGATCTTCGGGCTCGTTCACCGCCGCGTCCAGGATCTTCTCTGCCACGGACTCCGCACTATCCGTCGGCGCGGGGCTCTGGCGCTGCTCGTGCCGCATCGCCCGGCTGCCCAGGGAGTTCTTGCCAAAGTTGGTGGCGGTCATTCGCGGGTAGACGCTGACCACACGAATGTTGTCTGGGGCCAACTCTACTCGAGCGGTGTCCGACAGCATGTTCAGGGCGGACTTCGTGGCCGCGTAGGCCGCGAGGCCGGGGATGTGCATCCGAGTCACCATGGAGCTGACGTTGATAATGAGGCCACCGCCCTGCCGGCGCATCACCGGGATCACCGCTTGCATGGCGGCGAGCGGGCCGAAGACGTTGAGGTCGATGATCTGCCGGAAATCGGCGGGGTCGACGTCGGCGATAGTCCCCGCGGCGGCCTGCCCCGCGTTGTTTATCAGCACGTCGAGGCGCCCGAAATGACTCACCGCCGCTTCGACTGCCCGTCGGACCTGGGAAGCGTCGCGCACGTCCGCCGTCAGCGGGAGCGCCTCGTGGCCCTGCTGGGCTAGCTCCTTGGAGAGCCGTTCGAGGGCATCGGTCGACCTCGCCACGATGGCCAGTTTAGCCCTCTCGGCCGCGAAACGGCGGGCGGTGGCCAAGCCTATGCCGCCTGAAGCGCCGGTGATGAAGACAACCTTATCGCTAACCTGCATAGTGTTCTCCTAGTTCGGGAACGGCACCAGGCTACGACGCAGGCGCCTGACTTCCCCTCATCGAGTACTCGGGAGCGCCCTCGACTTCCCAGTAAGCCTTGAGGTCCATGCCATCCACGACCGGTATGGGGAGCCCCCTGTGGAAGCTGCTGATCAACCAGTGCTCCAGCGCGATGAGTAGCTCCTCCTCCGCCCGCTGCCTGGTCTCCTCCAGCACCCAGAGGCCGTCGAACTCCGGTATGTAGGCGAGCATGCCGTAGTCAAGCCGCTCATACCGGGCATTGAGCAGGGCGGTGTTAACGTACTGAACGAACAAAGTCCACCTCCGAAATGTGAACGCGCCCTCCGGCCCGTTCACGGGGGCACAACCCTGATCCTAATTTATGCGGCTTCCCGCCGCCGGGCCTGGCAATTATACACCTATTTCCGGGGCTTCCGCCGGCGCCATGACCCGGCGAAGGCACGACGGGCGAGGTTCCATAACAAGATGGCTATGGCAACAAGCTCGAATTGTAATTGGACATTTTTTCACAAATGGAGCATCATTGCGCCGTGATCAAGAAAGCTCGAAATGCTCAAGGAGGAGCAAGATGAACTGGCAAGAGTTTCAGGAATCAAGGGAATTTTATCGTAACTACAGGGAGCCTTCCCGCGCCGACTTCGCGCTCGGCGCACTGGTCCTAGCCTTTTTCGCGGCGCTTCTAGGAACTAACCTGAACACCACCCCCGACCTGGGGAGCATGATAATCCGCGCCATTGTTGGGTTGGCCCTCGCCGTTGGGGCAGTGATCTGCCTGATCCATGCGATGAGGAACGAGTCGGACGAGGCCGTCCTAAAGGCGCAGCCCGTGAAGGCACGGACTCAACACCACTCCCTTATGCCCTCGCACGGACGGCGCTAGGCTTAAGAGTCTGTCGCCGGGTCGAGTCAACCCCCCGAGGTCCCTGAGACCTCGGGGGGTTTTTCTTCGGCACACATGTTACGGCAGAAGCACGATCACCTCGCAATGCCTCGGGCGCACCAGACCGAAGTGGCCAGGCGCAGTCCTACATCCCGCCCCAGTGGCGAACCCCGACCTCGTCCAAATGCCGCAGCAGGTCAGCCGGATCGTCGTAGATCCTGTACGCACCGGCCCGTTCGAGCTCGTCCTGCCCGTAACCACCCGATAGCAGCCCCACCCCGAGGGCCCGGGCGCGACGGGCCGCCAGGAGATCCCAGACGCTGTCGCCGACCACTACCGAATCCTCGATCGCCGCGCCTAACAGTTCGGCGGCCGCGAGGAACAGATCGGGGTCGGGCTTGGCGTGAGGCACCTGATCGCGCGTCACCACCGCGGCGTCTGAACCAACCCCGAGCATCTCCAGGGCGGGGCGCGCCGTTTTCATGCGGCCGGACGTCGCGATCGCCCACGGCACCTGCATATCGGACAGATAGCCAAGCAGCTCCCGAGCTCCGGGCAGGGGACGGACCTGGTACAGCTGACGGGCATAGGCCTCCGAGTGCAATTGCTGTAGCCGAGTGGCCTCCTCGGAAGTCACGGGCCGGCCCGTTTCGCGCAGAAGAGCGTTCACGAACAGGCCGCCGCTCATCCCGATTCGGCGGTGTATCCGCCATACAGACAGCTCTATTCCGGTTGTCTCGAGAGCCTCGCGCCACGCGAGAACGTGCTGGTACACGCTATCTACCAGAGTCCCATCCAGGTCAAAGAGGAAGGCAGGTGTGACGCTCATGTTCGCTCCTCTGATCGGCTGTTCAGAAACTCGATAACGACGCGGTTGAGCTCCTGAGGGTTCTCCATGGCGCAGAG
>JAJYKO010000824.1 GCA_021788565.1 Chloroflexota bacterium | reverse complement strand
GACGCGTCGCCTTGACCGCCTTGAAGCTGCGCCATCTGGTGGTCATTCCATCCCTGGCTGGCCTGCTCCCGGCCAACGCCTGAAATCATGCCCATTTTGCGATCAATCTGATCCGTTAGACACTAAGAGAGCAAGAGGAAGTGCGAAAAGGGGACGCCGATGGACCGAGTGAGGGACATAGCGGAATCGAGTAGCTGCTTCGCCTGGGCCTCAGCCACGCTGTTGCTGACGACGCCGCATAACGCAGGGCAGTCAGAGCTGGGTTTCGCCTATTCTCTGTAGGCGCGACCGCGAGGTAGGACCCGAGATACCTCCACGGCTCGGACCGTTCGGTTGAAGGTGAAGATAGCTCGCCAGTCGCCCACCCGAATCCGCCACTCCTCGTCCCTGCCCTTCAACTTCTTGATGTCCACGGTCGCAGGATCAGCAGCTAGCTTCTCCAACTCGCGCCCGATGGCTGCAGCGGCCCATTGTGGCATCCGGTCCATGTCCTTGAGCGCGGCGGGCGAGATGATTAGCCGCCACGCCATCAGCCTTCGCCCAGGTAGCGGCTTCGGACTTGCTCCCAGGGGATTCCTTCGCCGCGGGCGATCTGGGCACTACCTTCCTCCACGGCTTCAATTTCATCCGGCGTTAGCTCCTCGTCATCCTCGGGCGCTTCGGCCAGGGCCCTCAGCATTGGATCAGATGCCCGCTCCTCCAGGTACTCGAGCACCCGGCGGGCGTGCTCCAACTCACTTTCCGGTAGCCTGTCGACCAACTCATGAAGGTTGTCTCGAGCGATCATGCCTTGCCCCACTTTCTCGCCCCGGCAACAGCAATGCCATCGTTCCACTCGGTTTCGGCTCGCATCTGATGCAGTGTTATCCTACCAGACTTCAGACATTGTCGATCAGGATTGCTCGCACATCGGCCTGAAGCGCGGTGTCGGATTTTCGCTGCACCCCGTCTCGCAGCTACGAGCGGCCGAGGCTAGAACTCCACGCCCTTCTGGGCGATGACGCCCTGGTCGTTGTAGGGATGTTTGATCAGCTTCATCTCCGTCACGAGGTCCGCGGCGTCGACGATCTCCTGGGGGGCGCCACGGCCCGTGAGGACGAGGTGAACCGTGGGGGGCTTCTTCTGGATCAGGGAGAGCAGTTGCTCCACGGTGACGATCTTCGCGTTGATGGCGCCGAGCACCTCGTCCAGGATCACCATCCGGAACTCGCTCGAGGTGAGCTTCGCCTCGGCGATGCGGATAGCTTCCTGGGCCGCCTGGAGGTGCTCGTCGTGGGTAGCGACGTTCAGCGGCCCCGCAGTAAAGCCTCGCCCGCTGACGGTCCAGTCGATGTAGGGTGCCACCATCTTCGCCGCCTGCTCCTCGCCGGTCTTCATGGTGCCCTTTATGAACTGGACGACAGCGACCCTGTAGTGGTGGCCCGCCGACCTGAAGGCCATTCCCAGGGCGGCTGTGGTCTTCCCCTTGCCGTCGCCGGTGTATACGATCACCAGTCCCTTAGTTCGCTTCTTAGGCGTCTCTTCCGTCACGGTTCACCCCCTCCGGTGAGTTCTGAGTTCTGGGTTCTGCGTCGCGAGGATGGGCCCTCACCCTAACCCTCTCCCAGAGGGAGAGGGAGCACTCCGCGTCCCCGTGTCTCGCCCGTCACCCCCTCACCCGAACAGCTCCGGGTGGAGAGTTCGGGCCATCAGCTCCAGACCCTTGGCCAGGCGGGGGCCTGGGCGGTCGAAGGGGTAGTACCCCAACGTGTAGACCCGGTCGTGCTGCACGGCCGGCACGATCTCCCAGCCCCGCCGAGCCTTGAGCATCTCCACTTTCGGCTGGCGTTCGGCGCCACACCAGGACGCTACCATCACGTCCGGCTTCTTGTCGAACACCAGGTCCTCGTCGATTGCCGGGCTCTCCTGCTCGAACTCAGCAAACACGTTCACCCCGCCGGCCACCTCTATCATGTCCGTGATCCAGCTCAGCCGGCCCGCCGTGACCAGCGGCTTCGGCCACCACTCCCAGTAGACGGATGGCCTGCTCTCGGCCTCAGCGGCAACGGTCGCGACCCGCTCGACGGCCTCGTTCATCCCGTCCACGATCCGGCGAGCCGATTCCTCGCACCCGGTCGCCCTTCCCACCTGGATAAAGGTCTCCATCACCTCGCCGAGGCTCCCGGGATCCAGGGTCAGGCAGCGCAGGCCCTGGCCCTCCAGTCTGGAGATGATGAGCTCCATCCCTGGCGCCCCGAGCGTGGCAACCACCAGGTCCGGCTTAAGTTCCGCGACCCGGGTGGTATCGATCTCCATCCCCCTGCCGACCTTCGGCAGGCTCACCACCTCCAGTGGGTAGTCGGAGTCGGCGTCCACCCCAACCAGCCGATCCGTCAGCCCAAGGGCACACAGGATCTCTGTGTTGCTCGGGGCAAGGGATACGATTCGCGAAGGCGTGCCATCCATGAGAACCTCATCAGCCCCTACTCTTTGTCGGTCACCCCGGCCTCGGCGAAGGTCGCCATCTCGTCCTGGATCGCGAGGGCGTCGTCAATCAGGTGCATCGCGATGGCGGCCCCCGTGCCCTCGCCCAGCCGCATCTCCAGATCGAATAACGGCTGCAGCCCCAGCGCGTCGAAGATCGCCCTGTGGCCGACCTCGACCGAACGATGGGACGGCACCAGATACGGCTTGACCTCCGGGCAGAGGTTCGCGGCGACCAGCGCGGCGGCACCCGAGATGAAGCCGTCGATCACCACCGGCAACCCGAGGGCCGCCCCCCCAATTACGACACCCGCGAGGCCCGCTATCTCCAGCCCACCGACTTTGGCCAGCACGTCCAGGGCATCGGACCGGTCGGGCTGGTTCACCTCTATCGCTTTCTCAATTATCTGCACCTTCCTCGCCAGGCCCGCGTCGCCCAAACCAGTCCCCCGGCCCACAACCTCGGCAACCGGCCTGCCGGTGAGCACGGCCACGATGGCGGAGGAAGCAGAGGTGTTGCCGATCCCCATGTCGCCGGTAGCCACCAGGTCGAGCCCCTTTTTCGCCTCGGACTCCACCACCTCGATGCCGATCTCTATCGCCTGGATGGCCTCCTCCCGCGTCATCGCGGGACCCACGACCATGTTTCTGGTGCCCTTCGCTACCTTCCGCAGCAGGAGCCCGTCGCTGGGCGGCAGTTCGGACGCCACCCCCACGTCCACGACCACCACCCTCGCTCCCGCCCGCCGGGACAGCACGTTGATGGCCGCGCCGCCGTGGATGAAATTCAGCACCATCTGCGGGGTAACCTCGGCCGGGTAGGCCGAGACCCCTTCGGCCGTCACTCCGTGGTCGCCGGCCATCACCACCACCATCTTCCGCGGCAGCCTCGGCCGCACCTTGCCGGTGACGCCCGCGAGTTGCACCGCCAGCGCCTCCAGCCTGCCGAGGCTACCGGTGGGCTTGGTAAGCTGGTCCTGCCGCTCGCGCGCGGCCTTCATAGCCCCTTCGTCCAGGGGTCGAATCGACTCCATCGCCTGCCTGAGATCCATTATTCCTCCATCCCC
>JAJYKO010000823.1 GCA_021788565.1 Chloroflexota bacterium | reverse complement strand
CTCCACGCAGATCACGCGCCTCCTGGGCTGCGACGAGCGATTCGACCCCGAGGCCGGCGGCTTCCTGCCGAAGCGCGACGCCAACCTGGAGACCAGCGTGCCGGGGGTATTCGCGGCCGGCGAGGTTGGGGGCATAGGTGGATCAGACGCCGCGCTGGCCGAGGGGCGTCTCGCGGCGGTCTCGGCCGCGCGCCAACTGGGCCTGCTCGACCAGGCTGACGCGGAGAGAAAAGCGGTTGCGCTCCGAGTCGAGGTTCTGAAGGCTCGTCGGTTCGCGGACTACCTGAATCGATCCTTCGCTCCGAAGCCGGCCGCGTTCGAGCGGATCCCGGACGGCACGATTGTATGTAGATGCGAAGAGGTGACGGCCGGCGATGTCAGGAGAGCGGTCTCAGAGGGGGCGCGATCCCTTAAGACGGTCAAGATTATGACCCGCGCGGGCATGGGGCTATGCCAGGGGCGCATCTGCGGCTCCGTGGTGGGCCAGCTGGCATCTCTTGCATCGGGCTGGCCGGTAGAGAGCTTCGGGAGCGCCAGCGTGCGGCCCCCGATAAAGCCGGTCAGGCTGGGGGATCTGGCCCGAGGCGCCCAACGGTAGAACGTTACGCGCATGTAGCGTCGCCCCCTTGACGGTAGCGAGCGTGGCGTCAAGGCCCGCAGGCCGTGGGCGACGGGTACTACGCCGGGGACCTGGAACGTCGTGGACAAGCCCCGGCGCCACAGGCTGGGAATTGCATATGTCCAGGGCAAAGTAGTCGCGCTTTAGCACGTGCGCTTCTGCACACAAGACAAAGCAAGGAGGGAGTCGTGGACCTAGCACAGCACTTTCCACTCGGAAGACTGATCAGGAGAAGCAGACGAGGACTAGTCCTTACCCTCGGGGCCGCCGTGTCCGTGGTCGTGCTCGCCGCGTGCAGCTCGGCGCCGGCAGCAGCCCCAACCGCGGCGGCGAAGCCGGCTGCACCTGCGGCAACGACGGCGCCCGCGGCCCCAGCGGCGCCAACGACCGGCGCCCCGGCTGCACCGACGACTGCGGCGGCCGGCCAGCCGGCCGCTGCGACTGGTGCCCCCACGAAGATCGGCGTTCTCACGCCCCTGTCGCCTCCGGGTGACACTGGCGCCGGCCAGCTCATCGTTCGCGGCGCCGAGCTCGCGGTGGACTACATCAACCAGCGGATGGGCCCTAACTGGGTCAGCACCAACCCATTGCCCGGACCCATTGAGTTGGTGAAGGGCGACGATGCCGGCACGCCCGAGATTGGCGTCGCCGCCTTCCGCAAGATGGTCCAGAGCGACCACGTGGCCGGCGTGGTCGGACAGTACCACAGCTCGGTCACAGTGGCGCTAATGCCGATCGCCGAGCAGCTGAAGGTTCCGATGCTCTCATCCCAGTCGTCGGACACCTCGATCAGCAGCAAGCACATGATGTACACCTTCCAGACCCACGCGATTACCAGCGACCGTGCCCAGGTGGTGGCGGATTTCATCGCCGCGAATACTGACAAGTTCAAGAAGATCGCCATCGTTGCCGAAAACACAGACTACGGCACTGGCAACGTCGATTCCATCAAGCCCCTTCTCGCCAAGATAAACGGCGTTACCTACAAGGATTGGGTCTTCGACAACAAGAGCACCGACCTGTCGCCCCTGCTGCTGCAGGTCAAGCAGTTTGATCCCGATCTGATCTACAATCTCGGCGTCGGCGCGCCTGCCTACCTGATCGTCAAGCAATCCTATGATGTCGGCCTGATGCCCAAGGCGTACCAGCTGATCTCCTACGACCTTCCCATACGGCCGGAGTTCTGGCAGAACCTCGGCGACAAGGGCAAGGGGATCATCTTCGTCTCGTACTACCATCCCCAGCAGCAGCTCACCGACGCTGGGAAGTGGTTCCAGGCCGCCTACCAGAAGAAGTACAATGAGGCCGCGCCTTACTCCGCGTTCCAGGGTTTTGGCAATACTGTGATGCTGGCCCAGGCGATCAACCAGGCCAATTCGACCGATGGAGCCGCCATCGTCAAGGCGATGGAGACCGGCAAGCTCACGAACTGGAACGCAAGCCCCGTCAACTTCCCTGAGGCCCCCGGCGTGGACTGGCATCGGGTCAAGATCCCTATGCTGCTGCTTCAATACACCGCGGCAAATCAGGACTTTACCAAGGCGACAATCGTGTTCCCGCAGAACATGAAGACGGGCGACGTGAAGAAGGTACAGTAGCATCTTGCAGTGGGTGGGCACACCCGCGGTGTGCCCACCCACTGACGTGGACCAGGGTATCCACATTGGGGTGCCCCTACGGGTTGGCCGGCCAGGTGGCACGTGCGGTGAATCACGGAAAGAGGTGTTTAGGCGGGTTGACTAAATGGTAGCGCTTGTTGCCCAAGTCCTGATCGTCGGCCTGCTCATGGGAGCCGTTTATGCGCTGATGGCGATCGGTATCACGTTCATCGCCAGTATCATGAAGTTGATCAACTGGTCGATGGGCGAGTTCTACATGATCGGGAGCTACCTCCAGTACTATCTAATCGCCCTCGTGCTGGGCCCTGCGCTCTGGTATGTCGCTCTTCCCATATCGATGCTCGTCGTTTTCTTACTCGGGCTGGTGCTCCAGAGAGGTCTGCTAGCCCCGATGTTCCAGCAGGCCGAGGCGCATCGCTTCGAGTACGCCACCATAGTCACGATTGCCCTGTCGGTGTTGCTGCAGAACCTTGCGGTCGTTCTCGCGGGGCCGTACCAGTGGGCGCCGAAGGATTACTTGCCGTCTGTCATTTTGGCGAACCTTGGTCTGAGCATCAACGGTAGCCGGCTGGCGGCCGCTGTTGGCGCGGCTGTTATACTGATCGCCTTCTACCTTTTTCTGAAGCGGACGATGATCGGCCTTTCGTTTCTAGGCACGGCTCAGAACCGTCTGGCGGCCGAGACCGCCGGCATCGCGATCCGGCGCGTGGACACGATCGGCTTCGGGCTGGGTGTGGCGCTCGCGGCTGCTGCCGGGGCACTGCTGGCCCCGATATTCCTGGTTTACCCAACCGACGGGGCCACGAGCACTATGAAGGGCTTCGAGATCATCGTGATCGGCGGCATCGGGTCGCTGCCCGGTTCAGTTGTGGCTGCCTTTTGCCTGGCTCTGATCGAGAGCTTCGGGTCGGTCTTCATATCGCCCGCGTACCAGGACCTGTACGGTTTTGTCTTCCTCATCGCTTTCCTGGTTCTGAGGCCGCAAGGGCTGTTCGGCGAGCGTGAACGCCGTGTCTAAGAAATCTGAGGGTATCAGTCAGTCTGTGTCGACTGTGAGCGCTACGCTTCGAGGGCAGCCCGCTTCGATTGCTCTGGGGCTGGTCGCGCTGATCGTGCTGATTGTGCTCCCGTTCTTACTTAATGGTTACGCAGTTCAGGTCGTGACCATCGGCTATTTTTACGTAATGCTTGGCATCAGCTGGAATATCCTGGCAGGCTATACTGGGCAGTTCTCCCTCGCTCAGCACGCCTTTGCCACGATCGGATCCTACGCATCGGCGGCCGTCGTGCTCGCCC
>JAJYKO010000822.1 GCA_021788565.1 Chloroflexota bacterium | reverse complement strand
CGGCCGAGTCCTAGTAAAATCGACTCAATCAGAAACCACGGAGAGTGATACGTGGAAAAGAAGAAGGGACGAATCCTCACCGGCGACAGACCCACCGGGAAGCTCCACTTGGGGCATTACGTGGGCACCCTCGCTAATCGCGCGCGACTTCAGGACGAGTACGAATGCTTCTTCCTGGTCGCCGACTATCATGTACTGACGACCAGGCTGCAGAATCTGGACGAGATGGGCCGCGATATCCGCGATGTGGTGCTGGATAACCTCAGCGCGGGGGTAGATCCCGAGAAGAGCACCATCGTCCTCCAGTCGCTGGTGCCGCAGACGACTGAGTTGCACCTGTTGTTCTCCATGCTCACCACGGTACCTCGACTTCAGAGGGTACCAACGCTGAAAGACATGATGCGAGACCTCAAGCTGGAGACGGCTTCATACGGTCTGCTCGGCTACCCAGTGCTTCAGGCGGCGGATATCCTTGTGGTCAAGGGCGATCTGGTACCGGTCGGCAAGGACCAAGCATCCCATGTCGAGGTGACCAGGGAGATAGCCAGGCGCTTCAACGAGCTGTTTGCGCCCGTCTTCCCCGAGCCCGAGGCGCTCATCGGCGAGGTGCCGACGCTTGTCGGGATCGACGGCAAGGCAAAGATGAGCAAGAGCCTGGGCAACACCATTCTGTTGTCGGACGACGCCAAGACGGTGGAGCGGAAGGTGATGACGATGTATACCGACCCCACCCGCATCCACGCCACCGACCCCGGGCACGTCGCCGGTAACCCCGTATTCATCTACCATGATGCCTTCAACCCGAACAAGGAAGAGGTAGCCGACCTGAAGAAGCGGTATCGGGCGGGTCGCGTGGGCGACGTCGAGGTGAAGAAGAAGCTGGCCGCCGCCCTCAACCGGTTCCTGGAGCCGATCCGTGAGAGGCGCGCCCACTACGAGGAGCGGCCTAAGTTGGTGGACGAGATAATCGAGGCGGGCAGTGAGCACGCCCGCAAAGTCGCGTCCGAGACGCTCCGTCAGGTTCGGGAAGCCATGGGCACAAACTACTTCCGTGGGGAGTAGTACCCGACTACAGTGACGTTGACCTGTAGGGGCCGGACCGGCAGAGCCGCCGGCCCCTACAGCACTAAGAATTTACCCGATAACACCAGGGCACCAAGACACCATGGTTTTTCTGTAGCTGATCCTTGTGTCTTTGTGCCTTGGTGGTTGGTTGTCGGACGGGCTCTAAATCAGGGTGGCGGAGCATCAGTGCCCCGGCACGGCACTATTGAAGTGTAGGGGCGGTCTCGCACTGGATCCCTGGGCTAGCGGTTTTCCAGACGCTTGACGGACCGCGCCGCGGCGACTATCCTGACCAACGGGATATAGTTAGTCTGATTAGTCAACCACCCCATTTTCCCGCGGCTCAGCAGCGGTCGGGAGGCAGAGCACATGCAGATCACCAGACGGGCGGACTACGGTGTGCGTACCATGCTGGATGTGGCCAGCCTTGAGACCGGCGAGTCCGCGCTGACACACGAAGTGGCCGCAAGGCAAGCCATTCCCTTGCCATTCCTCGCCAAGATCGTCCCGGCGCTTACACGCGCCGGCCTGCTCCGATCCCAACGTGGGGCCGGAGGTGGCATTACCCTCGCTCGCCCGGCTGGGCAGATCACCCTTCTCGAAGTAATCGAAGCTATTGACGGACCGCTGGCTCTCAACATCTGTGTTTTGTGGCCGGAGGAGTGCTCCCGCTCAGGAACCTGTCCCGTCCACGAGGTCTGGTGCGACGCCCGGGCGCTGCTGGCCGATCGTCTCGGCCAGACTACCATAGCCGACCTGGCGAGGAGAGCCGGAGACGGGGTGACGGGGTGAGGAGCTACGAAACAGGATGTACAGGATATGTTAAGGATGGGCAGACATAGGTAACAGCTAATAGAGAACAGGTATTAGGTAACCCATCCCGTCTATCTTTCTAGATCCTGACTATCCTGTTTCTGCTCCTTCTGCTCCGGTCTCACTGCCACCGCACTCTCCACGTCTCCCCCTCACCCCTTCACCCGCGCCCCGCCCGGGCGGCCGTTCTCCTTGACACAGGTTAAGAAAGTGGCTATTATCATTAAACAGGATATCTATTTTCTGGCGCGACAATCCTCGTGTTATACGAGAAAGAGAGGTGTAGCGCTTTATTGGATCCCATATCAATATTGGTAAGCATGCTTGTTGGGCTGCTTATCGGGGGTGGAGTCGGCTACTTCTATAGGCGGAGCGTAGTAGGGGCCGAGTTAAAGCTTCAGGAGACTAATCTAGAGAAGCTTCTTGCCGAGGCCAGTGCTAAGAAGAGTGAATTGTTACTTGAGGCCAAGGACGAAGCTCTGCGGATCCGCCAGGCCGCCGAAAACGAACACCGCGAGCGGCGAAACGAGCTCCAACGGCAGGAACGCCGTATCCAGCAAAAGGATGAAAACCTCGACCGAAGGTTGGAGAGCGTAGAAAAGCGCGAGCGCAACCTGACGATAAAGGAGAAGGAGCTCGATACAGTACACGAGGAGATCGAGCAGGTTAAGGTCCGACAATTCCAGGAGTTGGAGCGCGTTTCCGGACTCACTCGCGACGTCGCCAGGACCGAGATCCTAAAGATGGTTGAGCAGGAGGTCTCGGTGGATGCGGCGAAGCTGGCGCGGGATATCGAGGCTCAGGCTCGCGAGGGTGCGGAACGGAAGGCCAGACAAATCGTCACCATGGCCGTGCAGCGGTGTGCCACCGATCAGGTCGCCGAGACCGTCGTCTCCGTGGTCCCCCTGCCCAACGACGAGATGAAGGGCCGAATCATCGGTCGCGAGGGACGTAACATCAGGGCACTGGAGAGCGCCACGGGCGTCGATCTGATCATCGACGACACGCCGGATGCCGTGACCCTCTCTGGCTTCGACCCGGTGCGCCGCGAGATTGCGCGCCTGGCTTTGACCAAACTGGTGACGGATGGCCGGATCCATCCGGCTCGGATCGAGGAAGTGGTCAACAAGACCAGGACCGAGGTCGAGGCAGCGATCCGGGAGTCCGGCGAGGAGGCTGCTCTGGAGGCGGGCGTTCACGGTCTGCATCCGGAGACTATCAAGCTGCTTGGCCGCATGAAGTACCGGACCAGCTACGGCCAGAACATACGGCTTCACTCTATCGAGGTGGCTCACCTGTCGGCGATGCTCGCATCGGAAATCGGCGCCGATGTCAACATTGCCCGCCGCGCTGGCCTGCTCCACGATCTCGGCAAGGCGGTCGACCACGAGTTCGAAGGACCACACGCAATCATCGGTGCCGAGCTGGCCAAGAGATACGGTGAGTCTCCCAGGGTTATTCATGCTATCGAGGCTCACCACGCGGATGAGACCGAGCCGCAGAGCCTGGAGGCAGTTATCGTGCAGGCGGCCGACGCCATTTCGGGCGCCAGGCCGGGCGCCAGGCGCGAGACCCTGGAACATTATATAAAGCGGCTGGAGGCCTTGGAGAGCGTGGCGAACTCCTTCACGGGGGTTGAGAAGTCTTTCGCGATTCAGGCGGGT
>JAJYKO010000821.1 GCA_021788565.1 Chloroflexota bacterium | reverse complement strand
AGGTGCATCACTTCGGCGAAGAGAACAACGTGCCGTACATAGCCATGCGCTACGTGCCCGGCGGTACGTTGAAGGATCGGCTCAAGGAGACGGGCGGAATGATGGACCTGAACTCGGCCGCTCGTCTTACCGTGCAGGTGGCGTCCGCTCTCAATTACGCCCACAACGCCGGCCTCATTCACCTCGACGTCAAGCCGGCGAACGTCCTTCTCGGGGCCGCCGACTGGCCGCTGCTCTCTGATTTCGGCATCATCCGAATCGCCGGTGAGGCCCGCGAGGACGGGCACCGCGTCGCCGGGACGCCCGCTTACATGTCGCCCGAGCAGTGGCAGGGTCTGCCACTGGATGGGCGCAGCGATGAGTACTCGCTCGCCTTGATGTTCTACGAGATCGTGACGGGAAAGAGGCCGTTCTCGGGGGAAACGTCCGCCGAGTTGAAGGAGCAACACGTCAACGAGCCGCCACCGCGCCTACGTGCCCTGAACCCCGGAGTTCCTGGGCCGGTGGAAGACGTGGTCATGAAGGCACTGTCGAAGAACCCCGACGACCGCTTCCCGACCACCGGCGAGTTCGGTACGGCCCTGGCAGAGGCTGTGGAGCGCTCCCGCGGTATGCAGTTGGAGACAAAGCAGGCCATCGTCTCTGCCGCTCCCAACCTCGTGGCTTTGCTTGTGCTGTCGGTGGTTGCTCCTCTGCTGTCTGGTCTGGCGAATTCGAGCACGCCCATATTCCTCCGTCTGACTCTGGACTCGCCCATCGCCCTGGTCACCGCGCTGCTGCAGGTCTGGCTCTTAGTTGGCATTCGTTGGCACTTGATCGGCATCATCACGCGATTCCTCGGGGCGGTGCTGGACGGGCTCGATCAGTTTACACGCACCTACGTGCGGCTTGGCACCGGTTCCGGGGGGCCTCTGCGCGTTAAAGCCTGGAGGAATGCTGCTGTCGGCTCGGCCGAGGGGATTGTCAACGTTGCCTATCTTTTTCTGATCTATCGCATTCTGGGCCAGCCAGTCGTCGAGACGGTCTCTCAGCTTCTAACCGTGAGCCAAGCAGCGGATCTTACGGCCACGGGTGTGGCAGGACTTGTCATGCTTTTTGCGGCAGTCATCGTGGTCAGGGTGTATCGCAAGAGCGGGGCGATGGTAGCCGTGCTCGCGCTCGCCATCTGCTGGGGGCTGGTAAGCTCGATGCCGATGGTGGACATGCAGGTGTACGGGGGGCTGTCGCTGCAATGGGTGGCGAAGCTTGCGGTAGGCCTGGCTGTTCTCATTACTTTCTTCGCGGTTCGGAAAAGGGTGCAGGCGGAGGTACGAGAGTTCGTAGTTCCTCTGGTGGAGCAGCCGCTTGGCGGCTTGAAACGGGCCCGAAGTGCCGAGGAATCCTCCACGCGCCGCCAGATCGTCGGTCGGGCCTCTGATGGCCTGGTGAATGTGTTCTATCTGATCGTTGGCTATCCGATCGTGGCCACACCGCTGAGGCGTGTGCTGGAGGGACTCATTCCCAAGAATTGGGCGGCGGTCCTGATAACGCTGGCGGTGGTGCTTCTCATTGCTCTGCTGGTGCTGAAACTGCGCGCTGCCAGCGGAGTCTTTCCCGCGGCGCTCGGGTTGCTCCTTTCGGCACCCTTGCTAATGTCGCTGCCGCTGTTCGAGGAGGGATATCTTGGCGGCACGTCCCTTCGTTGGGCCGCCAATCTGATCATCGCCCTGGGTGTCCTGGCTATCTTCCTGAGCATCCGGAAGAAGGTACAGGAGGCGGCCAGGGGGATTGTCGTGCCCGCCATCGACCACCAACTGAGCGGTCTTCTGACTGCCGGCAGTGAGGCCCAGGCGGAGGCGAGACACCGCGCGCTGGGGAGCGCGTCTGACATGCTGGTGAATGTGGTGTATTTACTGCTGGCCTATTTCGCGGCTGTCCGGCCGGTGGTGGGAGTCGTGTCTGACGTTACCAATCTGGCCTGGGTGAGTGTGCTCGTCTACGCCGTGTTCCTCGCGGCGGCTTTGCTTGTGTTTATCTCGTTCGTGCGGCGCCTGCTTCCGATCGTTAGCCGCCCCACCCAGTCGAAGGCCGCCGCCGTGCCGGCGTCCGTGCCACAGGCTTGAATAGCCGGAGCGTATGTAGACCCAAAAGGCACAGCTTTGGCCATGCTTATGATATTTTGTGTATATACATTGACAGCACGGGAACAAAATAGTAGTATCGCTGGGCATCACTAACTACCATCGGTTGCCTTTAGTTCCCGCGTGCGCACATGTGCTCCCGGGCGGGCCGTGTCCCCGAGGGCGCAGGTACCCGACTCCCGGCTTGTTGCTCTATCACCGCTACCCGGTAACTGTATCTTTTGCGGGCTGGACGATGGCACACTGCCGTCAATCTCACCCTGGGTAATGAGGATGCTTCAAACCGCAGACGATCTGGGTACACTAGGCTCGGCCATATCTGTGGAGGTACCCGAGCCTGCCTGCGACCGGCTGCTTGTGCAAGTTCGTTGCTTCGGCCGCTTTGAGGTGCTGCGGTCAGGCGAGCCAATAGAGTATTGGCGTCGCGCCAAGGCGAAGATGCTCCTCAAGTACCTCGTCGCTCGCCGGCAACCTGTGCCACGTGACGTTCTCCTCGACCTGCTCTGGCCGGAAGGTGACCCGCAAATGGCTGGGAACGGTCTACGCGTTGTGCTGCACGCCCTGCGCCAGTCCCTGGGCGGTGAGTCTCACGACTGGATAGTGCTGGAGGGCAACAACTATCGTCTGCATCCTCGTTCGCCCGTTTGGGTGGACGTTGAGGAGTTCCAGACGAACTATGCTCTTGGCCGCAGGCTCGAACGCCAGCAGCCTGCGGTGGCCATGCGACACTTTGAGACCGCCGAAGATCTGTATCGCGATGACTACCTGATCGAGGATCTCTACGAGGAGTGGACTCTCGCGCGGCGGGAAGAATTGAAGGACCAATACCTCATGTTGCTAGTCAAGCTTGCCGACTATGCGTCGCAGCAGGACGACCCCGAAGGCTGCATCATGCGGTGCCATAAGATCTTACAGAAGGACCGATGTCGTGAGGACGCGCACCGGCGCCTGATGCGCAGTTATGCCCGGCTGGGTCAGCGGAGCCAGGCGCTCCACTGGTACGACGTATGTGTGGATACGCTGGAGTCGGTACTGGACGTAGAACCCTCGGAGCAGACAAGGGAGCTCCATCAGCAGATCCTCGCGGGCAAGCCTGTGTAGGGCCTCGTTACTCGTGGGTCAGGACCTTCGCCACTGTGGCCATTGACGTGGTGAAGACCACTTCAGTCCCAAGTCGTGCCCTGATTTCGTCCGGAGTCCAACCGTCTAGCGTGCGCTCCCCCGCGGTGTCCAGCATGTAGCGCGGCAAAAAGGTGATGTCGAAGTGCGTCCCCTGAAGATTCGCTGTCACATCCGCCCCCGTCAGCAGCCCCGACACGGTGATGCTCGATCCGAAGAAGTCGTTGGTGATAGGCAGCAGGGTGACGTCGAACCCCATGTCGTTCATCTCGGCGACAACAGGCGCCAGAGGGCCGGCCGGCAACTTGC
>JAJYKO010000820.1 GCA_021788565.1 Chloroflexota bacterium | reverse complement strand
GGCCAATTCCTATCTCCCTTGACTGAAACCGACGGTAGGGTAAATCCGAGCAAGGGCACCATCCAGGTCAGATACCAGGGCTCCACAACGGCGTTCAGCACGAGGAACAGGCCGGTCAGGTAGTAGACTCCTCTAATGAGATCCTCCCAGCCAGCGCGTCGCTTCCAGAATACAGCCGCCAGGACAAGTGAGACAAGTGCCAGAATGGAGTCGCAAGTCAAACGTGCGGCCGCACCGGGATCAGCTGTCACAATTCTGAACAGATGGGTCAGTAAGTAGCTTGCGCTGTCGTTAAAACGAGCGCTCGTCGCCTCCGAAAAGAGCCCCGCGGTGGCTCCCCCACTCGCAACCGCTATGAACCCGAACATCACAGTTGTCGCGGCCGCTAAAGCTCCAGCCACGCCCCAAAGAGGAAGAAATATCGGCGCGAATACCGCTGGCACCACCTTCACAAGAGTCGAGATCCCAAGCAGGATTCCGCTTCCTGTGCGCTTCCCAAACGCGAGAAGATAGATCGCGCCCAGGAGAGGCACAATCATCACAGCGTCGAAATGCCCGCTGTGGGCAAATTGGACGATGACCAGAGGGTTCCAGGCGTAGATTAGGACCCTGAAGGCGTCCATTCGGAGTTTGGTTAAAATCAGCAGCAGAAGGACGATGACGCCAAGGTCGAAGAACACGGCCATCGCCTGCATGGCCGTGAGACTGTTCGGGGCGAGCCGGTAGACCAGGCTGAAAAGCCCCTCAGCCAGGGGCGGATACGGGGTCACCGTAGTCTTGGCATTTATGCCGTTCCAGAGGGAATCGCGCAGGGGCATTAACTCCATAGCCGCTGGTGGATAACGGTAGGGGTCGATTCCAGCCGCGGCTACCTTGCCGTCCCAAACGTAGCGGAAGACGTCATCCGAGAGACTGGGGACGGTTGCCAACAGCGCGAGGCGCAATAGCACAGCCCAGGCGAGCGCGACGCCCAACAGCCTTCGCCGGCCCCAGCCTTTGCGCTCTTCCCACGTGGAGAGGACAAGCCAGACGACCCCAAGATAGAAGAGGAAGGAGAGCGCGAACACTTGCACGTGGCGGACAAGATCACTGCCCGGCGACTGCACGAGCGCCGCCACAACGTAGGTCCCAATCCCAAGACCGCCCGCTGTGACGGCCCCACCAAAGCGGGACTCGGAAGCCGCGAGCCAACTCCTCACGATCGATCTCGGCTCACTTAACCAACAGTTGCTGTCGAACTAGACCTATCAGCGACGCCACATCGAACGGCTTGCTTATCCACCCGCTCGCGCCGATCTCCTTTGCTCGCTTTTCAGCGTTCTCGGCCGCGGTAACGACCACGATTGGCGTTCCTCCGTCGAACCTGGTGTGAAACTCTGCGGCGAATTCCCAACCGTCCATCACCGGCATCTTCATATCCAACAGGATAAGGTCGGGCATCGCATCCACGACGACATCGATAGCCTCACGGCCGTCAGAGGCAGTCTTAACACCATATCCTTCGGCAGAAAGCACGAAAGCTAGAAGATCCAGTAGATCCTGGTCGTCGTCCACCACCAGGATCGTCTTAGACTGGCTTTCCGGCACTTTCACCTCGCCACAGCGGCAGGCTGAAAGAGAAGGTGCTTCCCTCCCCCTCCTGGCTCTCAAACCATATCCTTCCACCATGCCTGCCGACGATTTCCTTCGAAATGTACAACCCTACCCCCATCCCTCCATAGTCGAAGGGAGTACCGGTATGAGCGCGGTAGAAGCGCTCGAAAATGTGTCTCTGCTTCTCCGCGGCTATTCCCACGCCCCTGTCGAGCACTTTGACCACAGCGTCCGTCCCTTCGGCACGGACCGACACGTCGATCTCCCCTCCCCCTGGAGAATATTTCACGGCGTTACTTATCAGGTTCGCCAGCAGCTGTTCCAACCGCTCCCGGTCGCCTAGGACCACGACGGGCAGAGACCGCGTAACTGCGATCCTGTGCTTGGTCGCGCTCAGCGACATGTGGTCCACTACCTGCTCCGCCAGGTCAAGAAGATTGACCTTCTCCATGACAAGGTCAAGCTTACCCTCGTGAAAACGGGAGATGTCCAGCAGGTCCTGGACGATCCGGTCAATGCGGTCCGAGCCTCTATCGATGGCATCCAGCATCTTTCGACGGGGTAGTGGCAGATCCTCATCGACCCTCAAAAGGGCCTGCGCGAACCCCTTCATGACTGCCACTGGCGTCTTAAGCTCGTGAGCGGCCACCGAGATGAACTGGTCCTTCAGATGCTCCAGCTCGATCAGAGTGGTGACGTCCCTCGTGACGGCAACGGCGCCCACTACCTCCCCGCCCTCGCGTCGGATGGGTGCGGCGTTCATACGAATGAAGCTGCGGCGCTTGCTCTCGGGATTGTAAACCACCGCATCCTCGAGCGTAACCGTCTCGCCAGCGAGGGCACGCGCAAGGGGCTGTTCTTCCAGAGTGAACGGCCTTTCATCCACGTGTCGCATGCCCAGAAGGCCCAGAAGGTCTCGAATCCCGAGCCCAACCGCTTGCCGGTTGCGAAGACCCATCATCTCGATGCCGGCGAGGTTGGCCAGGGTAATCCGGCCGTGAGAGTCCGAGACAAATACGCCGTCCAGCATGTTGTTCAGAATGCCCTGGAGCTCCGCCGCCTGGCTCTGGGCCGCGTCCGCGAGCTGCCTCACTTCGGCCAGAAGGCGCTCCCGCTCTTCCTCGGCCCGCTTGTGCTCGATTGCGGTAGCGAGGACGTTGGCTAGAGACTCGAGAAAATGGATATCGTCTTCGCTGAACACCCTCCGATTCGAGGTGTAGGCGCCAATAATTCCGAACGGCCGATCAGTGCCGGGGATGATGACGCTGACTCCGCTCGTAATGTGGTGCTGAAGGTGAAGGACAGGCATCGCGAAACGCCTCTCGGTGCCCGCATCCTCGAGTACCACTGGCTCATCGGAGAGAAGTGTGTACCCGGCCTGGGAGCCCTTGCCAGCCTCAATCAAGGCATTACCCACGAAGCCGCTCTTCCACCCTACTCCAGCTCGCATAAGCAAGCGGTCACCATCAGGGAGAAGCTCGAGGACCTTAGAATAGTCAGCCGCGAGCTCTCGAGCCGCCGCCGCGGCCCCCTCTTCCAGTAGGGCCTGCAGGCCGGCACCGGCTAAAGCATGTTGCCCCAGGTGTGCCACGGCAGCCTGCTGGCGCTCCCGTGCCCTCGACTCGCTGGCCAATTCAGTCGACTCAAGCCCCGCCTGCTGAGCATCGCTGGCGTGCAGCCGGCCATGATAGCCTTCCATATGCGTTCACTCAACTCCAGTCCTGCCACCGACGCTATGCGCCGAATCGACGGCGCGTTCGGCAGGAAGAACCATTCACGCACAAACCGGGCGACGAGACTGGTGCGTGACCTCAAGGCCACGTAGCCTAATTGAAGGCGCCCTGAAATAGTTTGTCAAGTCAGCCGCCATCAGGAATTCTAACAGATGCCTCGAGGGAAGTGGGACGAGTCGACTGAAATCGCGGCGAAGACGGCTTACGCACGAATGTCCACGG
>JAJYKO010000819.1 GCA_021788565.1 Chloroflexota bacterium | reverse complement strand
AAGGCTCGTCCACAAGATCCGGCAGCCTGGGCACGAGATCCAGTAGCTCTCTAGACGTGAAGGTCATCTCACGATGATGAGTCCCCAGATGTTTGGCCACCAACCTGGCATATTGGGACTCGTCGAAGGACTTACTTTCGAATCCTATGGAAAAGCTCTGCACCTGACCGGGGGCCTCCTGGCTCATCGCGAAGGCCACGGCGGAGGAGTCGATGCCACCGCTGAGAAAGACCCCAAGGGGCACGTCCGACACTAGCTCAAGCCTAACCGCCTCTCTGAGCCTGTCTTTCAGATCCTCCGTGGCTTCCCTTTCAGAAGGTGGCTTCCCGGTCTCGCTTAGCTCCAGTGAGACCTTCCAGTAGGGCCGTATCGAGATATCGCCGGAACTGTAGGTCAGAATGGATGCGGGCGGGAGCTTGCGAACACCGCGGAGGATGGTCAGCGGCTGAGGCACGTACTCGAATAGAAGGTACTGAGAAAGAGCGGTGGGATCCAACTCCGGCTTGAGCCTCGGCCAGGCGATCAGGGTGCGCAGCTCGGAGCCGAATGCCAGGATCCCATCAGTCACGGTATAGAAGAGCGGCTTGATGCCGGTCCGATCCCTCGCCAGGAGCAGCCTCCGCTCGCGTGTATCCCAGAGGGCGAAGGCGAACATGCCGTTCAGGCGCTGGACGAGCCCTTCCCCAAACTCCTCGTACAGGTGCACCAGCACCTCGGTATCGGTGCGTGTCCGAAAGTGGTGGCCGCGGTTCTCAAGATCGGCCCTGAGCTCGCGATAGTTGTATATCTCCCCGTTCAGGACCACCCAGACGCCGCTGTCCTCGCTCCCGATAGGCTGGTGGCCGCCTTCAACGTCTATTATCGAGAGACGGCGCGAACCCAGGCCAACCCCTGGAAGGGTGAGGATACCCTCGTCGTCGGGCCCCCGGTGGACCATGGCGCGCGCCATGGCCTGGACCTCGGAGGCGTTAACCGGCGCGGTGGGATCGTTATGAACCAGGCCACAGATGCCGCACAAAGCGCGCTCCTCTCCCGATAGATCTTACTATGATGAGACAGCAGACGGCGCGAAGGGTGCTAATCCCTCTGGGCTGGCGGCGCGGAGCCGCCGCAGACGCGCCCGCCTGCGCCTGAAGCTGGGTTTGCCTTGAGGACTTGCCTCACCACGTATGTCGCCTTGTTCTGCGACTCGTGATAAGTACGCATGATCAGTTCAGCGAGTAAGCCGAGCATCACGAACTGCATGCCGAGCACGAACAGGAAGACACCCAGCAGCAGAACGGGGTTCCGGTAGGCGTAGACTCCATCGATCACCTTTTGATATAGCACGATGAGGCCGGCCAATATTCCCAGGAACATGGCCCCGAAGCCCGCTGTCCCGAAGACATAGATCGGCTTCGTGGCGAAGGTTCCCAGGAACTTTACAGTTACCAGGTCGAGCAACACCTTGAGGATGCGCGACAGGCCGTACTTCGACTTGCCGGCTCGTCGCGGCCGGTGGTTGACTGGAAGCTCGGTGATGGTTGCGCCTGCCCAATAAGCATACGCAGGGATGAACCGGTGCATCTCGCCGTACAGCTTGAAGTTCTGAAGCACCTCCCTCCGGTAAGCCTTCAGTGTGCATCCGTAGTCGTTCAGGTGCACGCCTGTAACCCAGGAGATCAGCCAGTTGGCCATGTTCGAAGGGATCCTTCTGGAGATCATGGCGTCCTGGCGGTTGCGCCGCCAGCCACTGACCACGTCGTACCCTTCATCCAGCTTCCGCAACAGCCTGGGTATGTCGGCGGGGTCGTTCTGGAGGTCCGCATCCATAAAGACCAGGACGTCTCCATGCGAAACCTCAATGCCGGCCGCGAGCGCGGCCGTCTGGCCGAAGTTGCGGCGGAACTGTACGACCGTGACGGCAGAGCATGCGGACGCGATGGCCTTCAGCCGCTCGAAGCTGCCGTCGCGGCTGCCATCGTCCACGTATACGATCTCGTACGCCCTTCCCGTCGAGTCCATAGCCGCGACGATCTCCCCATGAAGGGGCGTGAGGTTGGGCTCTTCGTTGAATACGGGTACGATGATGGAGATCAACATTCCACTCCAGAATGGGCACGGGATGCGGGCCCTACGTGCGATGGCAGGCGGACAGCATGATAGTATCTAACGTCCAGAACTGCAATGGGAAGGGGTGGTCGATGGTCGCGGCCCTATCTGGTGCCCCCACTCACAGGAAGTCCCTCAGCCTTCAGATAGTCTCCGATCTCGTATATTCTTACCTGAGATGGTCCTCGAACCGACCTAATCTCCTGATAAAGCGCCATTGTTGTTTTCAGATCCACCTTCATCCATTCGCTGTGCTCGAGCAGAAAAAGCGGGCTCTGTTTTAACGTGTCAGGAAAAGACGCAACCGGCTGGATCCGTCGTTCGATGGCCTCAGCGACAATGCGATGCTGAGGCGTCAGGTAGGCCTGGTCGTCTATCACGATATATCGGAAGCCCTGCTCATATCCCTTTTCGAGAATAGCCAAGTTGTCTGGGATATCCACGGCTTCGATTTTCTGTCCGGAGAGGAACTCTACCGGCAACGCTTGCCCCACGATAGCCCGATCGACGCCTCGTTCTTGTAGGTAGGCCACCGCGGCCGGGTACCCCGAGATCTCTTGAGCAACCGCGAAAGAAGCGGCTCCGCCCCACGCTACTACGGCAACGGCGACCAACGCCGCGAAGAACCTAAACGTCCGCAGCCAGCCGGATCTGCTCGCCAGCCAGTCGTGTGTCATGGTCAGCCCGTGCGCAGCTATCAGGGCGACGGAAGGCAGAGAGATGGCTATGAACCGCGGCGCCTTGTCCGTCAACACCGAGTAGAAGACGAACGGGACTAGCAGCCATGAAAGCAGCAAGATGTTTTGGAAGGCATGTGCTCGGTCTTTGAAGAGCAAAGGCAGTGAGATGACCAGGCAAGCGACCAGCACTGGACCACCGAAGGACCAGAGTACAAACGGATAGTACAGAAGGTCGATCCCACCCAGGAATGGCCTCTTGAAAGAGTTCTGCTGGTTCCAGAATCCGCTCAGCTGATCTTCATATGTGACTACCGGGAAGCTCAGCCGAAGGTGACTCGCATCGTAGTAGCCCCTCAGCCACCAGAAGAAGAGAAAGGCTAGTGCGACCGGAATCAGTGCCGAGTAGGCTATTGTCAGAAGACGTCGCATGAAGTCGAGCCTGCCCTGCCGCCGCTCTCCGAGCCAGAGCACTAATTCGCAAATCACGAAGACGGCAGGCATGATGTATATTCGGAGGTTGGTGGTGACGCTAAGCCCTAGAAGCAGCCCTGTGCCTGCCAGGGCCAGCATGGGTCTGTGGCGTGATCTCACCGCCTGCCAGTATGCCAGGAGCGAGAGAGTGAATAGAAAGATTCCGTTGGATTCGGAGAGAGCTTCCCGAGAGTAGCTA
This sequence comes from Chloroflexota bacterium, assembly GCA_021788565.1. The sequence continues at coordinate 117 of JAJYKO010000819.1, read as the reverse complement.
ACGTGAAGAGGCATGGTCGCGAGGAACGCCGCCGCCAATAATCCGGTTCCCGCTGTGTAGAGCGAGCGCCCGAGCAGGAAGACCAGCAGCACGGTGAGCACGCCCGTCGATGCTGAA
>JAJYKO010000818.1 GCA_021788565.1 Chloroflexota bacterium | reverse complement strand
CTACGATCCTTCTGGTGATCGGTTCTGTGATGCTGTTCGAGCGAATACTGCGGGTGCCTCTGCCCGTGGGACTTCTGGGGGTCTGAAATGGAAGCTGCGCTCCACGGGATAGAGCATCTGGCCGACCCCGCCGTGATCATCACCATCCTGGCGGCCTCGGCCCTGGGGTTGCTGTTCGGGGCCATTCCTGGCCTCACGGCCACGATGGCCGTAGCGCTGCTCGTACCCTTCACCTTCTTCATGGATCCGATTCCCGCCCTGGTGGCCATGGTGACGGTGTCTGCCATGGCGATCTTTGCCGGGGACATCCCCGCGGCGCTGGTTCGCATCCCCGGCACGCCGGCTTCGGCCGCCTACACTGACGAATCGTACAAGATGACCCAGAGAGGCCAGGGGGAATTGGTGCTGGGCGTGGACGTGGTGAGCTCGGCCATCGGGGGCCTCTTTGGCGCCATATGTCTCATGGTGGCCGCGTCCCTCCTCGCCGAGGTGGCCCTCCAGTTCACCTCCTTCGAGTACTTCTGGATGGCCGCTTTGGGCCTTTCCGCCACCGTTATGGTGGCATCCGGTAAGCCGGCCAAGGCCGGGCTCTCCGTACTGTTCGGCTTGCTCCTCTCCACCGTCGGCGTGGACATTACCCTGGGGTATCCCCGCTTCACCTTCGGCCAGGTTGACTTGTTGGGGGGTATCAACTTCATTCCCGCCATGGTGGGACTCTTTGGTATAGCCGAGGTGATCCGCAATGTGCTGGCCGGGATGGAGAACTTCAAGCCATTGCGCGTGAACGCTGAGGGGATTTTCAACGGCGTTGCGTCCACTCTGTGGCGCTACCGGGGCAACATGCTGCGCTCCAACATCATAGGTGTTATCGTGGGCATCATGCCCGGTGCAGGGGCCGACATCGCGGCGTGGATGTGCACCGCCATCTCACGGCAGCGCTCGAAGGAGCCGGAGAAGTTCGGCACCGGCCACATCGAGCCCATTGTGGATGCCGGTACCGCCAACAACGCGGCTCTAGGCGGCGCATGGGTGCCGGCCCTGGTCTTCGGCATCCCCGGTGACTCGATCACGGCAATCGTCATAGGCGTGCTGTTCATGAAGGGGATCCGGCCCGGACCGCAGATTTTCGAGCGGGCGCCCGAGATCATCTACGCCGTCTACTTCTCGTTCATCCTGGCCAACATTCTGATGGTACTGTTCGGTTACCTGGCGATCAAGGGGTCCAGCTACATCCTGCGCGTGCCCAGGAATATCCTTCTGCCCGCCATCGTGCTATTCTGCATAGTCGGCGCATTCGCCATAAACAACTCCCTCTTCGACGTGGGGGTGATGCTGGCGATGGGAGTGCTGGGGTACATCCTGGAAGTGAACGGGGTGCCGGTAGCTCCTGTGGTGCTCGGACTGGTCCTGGGGCCGATCCTCGAGAAGAACTTCATGTTCAGCATGACCAAGACCGATTGGGACATGATTGAGTTCTTCAGCCGCCCTGTCGCAGCGGGACTGGGGCTTGTCACCATTGCCATTTGGCTGACGCCCATCTATCCTAAGCTGCTCCGGATCATACGGAGGGAAAAGGCGCAGGAAGCCGGATCGGCTTGAAGGAGTTCGCGAACATGACGACCAAGTCCAAGTACCTGAGGACAATCGAGGACGTTCCGCTGATTCCACTGAATGAACTCACTCGCTCGCGGCTGATCCGGGGCGAGAGCGCGCTGCTCAGCTTTCTGGAGCAGCCACCCGGCGCGAGGTTTCCCCTTCACAAGCACGACTGTGAGCAGATCATGATCATGCTGGAGGGAACCGAGGAACATGTCTGCGGCGACGAGAAGTTCGTGATTCGCCCGGGGGATGTGGTGATCCACCCGGCCAACGTGGAGCATGGCGGAGAGACGTCGACGGGGTACAAGGCTATCGACATCTTCGTGCCACCACGGGAGGACTACGTCGAGCTGATGCAGAAGCACGGCCTGGCGTAGGACCGGAGACGATTCTCCAGCCACGAAGAACCGAGATGCGTGCAGCCGCGGGTCGAAACCCGCGGCTGCGTCTGCTTCTACGCCCTTTCTATGCTCATAGGGGTTTGCCCCGACGGGCAGGCCTTCCCCCCGGTCAACAGACCCGATCTCAATGGGCTGGGGCTTTCTCATTGTCATGAGGCACCGGCGATGTCCTAACCCTCGTCCCCGCGAAAGCGAGGATCCACGCCCCGATGTGGTGGCCAGCCAACCCTGGATTCCCGCCCGCGCGGGAATGACGATCCATCCGGCGGCATCACGGCAGACCTTGAGAAAGCCCTCCCGTAGCCCTGCCCTAACCTTGCGCGAAGCCATGAAAAGTGATATCATTTTGATATGACACCTGCCATCGTATCCGGAAGAGGCTACCAATGTCAGATCGGCTGAAAAGTAACGACCCGGTCGCGCATTGGGTGAGAGGAGTAAATCTGAAATTCTATGTCTGCTTTGTCCGTTTTATTCAAGAGAACCATCGTCTTGGACATTGTGCAGGGCATCCTTATTGGCGCCGGGCTGGCTTTTGTCACGCTACTAATAATTCTCCCGAATTTCTATGTCACGAAGGTCAACGGCTGGACCACCATGTTCGGATGCGGCGAGCCTGGCAGCGGCATTCTCTTACGTGCCGCGTGCAACGTTACATTTCCTGGCCCAATAAACGTACCGCAAGAGGCGATGTACTGGACGACGAAAGTAGATGGTGCGGGCCAAAAGCTCTCCGGGGAGCACGACTACATTCTGCACTTTCCGGCAGGGCAGCTTCCGCCGAACAATGCATTCTGGTCGCTGACGATGGGTGACGCGCGAAACCACTTTGTGCCGAATCCGATCGATCGATACAGCGTCAGCGATCGCTCCGGCCTCGTGCCGAATGCCGACGGTTCCGTCGACATCTATGTCCAGAACGCCGCTCCGGCAGGCCATGAATCCAACTGGCTGCCCGCGCCGACAGCCAATTTCATACTCTGGCTACGCGTGTATCTGCCCGGTCAAGCAATTCTGGAGGGAAAATACAAGGTGCCGCCAGTCGTGGAGGTAAAATGAATGTCGCTATGAAACACAAACATCTAGTAACATTTGGCTCGGTCATGGTCGTGGCATGGGCGCTCGGCACGTTTCTCCTCGCCTACTTTTGGCCGCACCTCGTGAACAATAGATACGAAAGAGCGATTGTCGATCAAGGGTTCGGCAACGGCCCCGTCCCGATCAATACGCTCTATACGGAGCCCGAAAAACTCTTTGCAGAGCCTCTCACTGCGCAGTCCGCTTCGGGCTCGAATTTGATGACTGTCGGCGTCAACCACGACACGCTCCTTACAGTCGGCTGGTTAGACCTCAGCAAAGGACCGCAAGTCCTGCGCGTGCCGGACTTCTCCGGTCGCTACTACAGTGTGCAGTTCACCGATCCGTTTGACGTCGACTTTGCCTATGTCGGCACGCGCACCACCGGCACGCAAGCGGGCGACTATCTCATCACGGGGCCCGGTTGGAAAGGAGCTGTGCCGTCCGGCATGACCCAGATATCCTCGCCGGACAACTCGGTGCTCG
>JAJYKO010000817.1 GCA_021788565.1 Chloroflexota bacterium | reverse complement strand
GGCATACACTGCGCAGGACCTGGCGGCAGCAGAGCACGTTTCCGGGAAGCGGGTCGCGAAGGTCGTTGTTGCGATCGCCGACGGGCGAATGGTGATGCTTGTGTTGCCGGCCGCCGGCCAGGCAGACCTGGAGCGTGCGAGGGCCGAGTTGGGCGCAACAGATGTGCGCCTCGCCAAGGAGGACGAGTTTGCTGCCGTCTTCCCTGATTGCGAGGTCGGCGCGATGCCTCCGTTCGGCAGCCTGTACAACATACCCGTGTACGTCGACGAGTCGTTGACCAACGCACGAGAGATCACAATACCGGCTGGAAGTCACCGCGAGAGCCTGAAACTCAAGTACTCGGATTTCGAGAGGCTCGAACAGCCGAGGGTGCTGAGCTTCGCCAGCCGCGCCCACGTCATCGTGTAGGAGCTAGGCATAGCAGACCGATAGCATTCGGCGGAGTTCAGGGCAGGGTCCGGGCGGGGTACATAACCTCGTCCGGACCCTGCCGTTATGGCATATGAGCCATGCCGAGCCCTCCCGTCGCTGGTCCGGTTTGTGCCCGGGTGGTACGACAGTGGGGTTATATCAATTGCGAAGCATTTTTGGTTCTACTATCGACTCCGAATCCCTCCAGGAGATCGAGTCTCAGATCACCGAGATAGTGCGCCGCGCGGGTCAGCTGGCGCTCGAGCACTTTCGGCTGCCTCTCCAGGTGGAATTCAAGCAGGAGAATCGCTCAGACCCGGTAACACAAGCGGACCGGGCGGTGGAGGAGTTCCTGCGCACGTCCATAACTGGACGGTTCACAGGCCACGCCATACTCGGCGAAGAAGGCACCGAGATAGATGTCGAACGCCACGACTTTCTCTGGGTCCTGGACCCTGTGGACGGCACCAACAACTTTATGAACGGGCTCCCTCTTTTCGGATGCTCGGCGGGTCTGCTCTACCGCGGCGAGCCTGTTGTTGGGGCAATCTTCCTGCCCGTTGCGCCCTGTGCCGCCGTCGAGCGTGTGGCATCCGACGGCAGCCGATCCCTACAACTTGGCGGCGCCGTGCTGCACGCCCGCCTGGGGGGCGGCACGTTCATGGATGACGATCCCGTAAGAGCCTCGGGGGATCCAAAACCCGAACCATCCAGCCTGGTGGGACTCCCGGGCCATCACTCACACCAGTTCCAGCGCAGTGGCGGGTTGCGCCAGAACCCCGGGGAGCTTCGGTCTCTGGGCAGTATCTGCTACGAGACTGGAATGGTGGCCTGCGGTGTTTTTCGCTATGCCGTTTTCCGAAGGCCAAGGTTGTGGGATGTAGCTGCCGGTGTCTCGATCGTCCGAGAGGCTGGGGGCGCCGTACTACGATGGAACGGTACCGGCTGGGAGGCGCTCACCTGTTTCGAACCGATGAGACCGCGAGGCAAGCCCGGAGAGGCAAGCATGCGCCACTGGACGGGCACGGTCCTGATGGGTGGAAGCGAGGCGGCCAGCTTTGTCGCGGAGCGGCTCAGGCCGGGCTCTGGCCTGTTCAGTCGGATAGGCGAAGGCATTTCCAGCCTGGTTAGCGGTGGACGTCGTCAGTAGCTGCGGCTGGACGCACTTATTCCCCGCAGTCGAGCCCGGGGCGGCGGCGCCCCGGCTCTAGCATGCTCGCAGCTGAGTTAGGGTGAACCCGCGAGCAAGACGGGTTTGTCATCACACTGTGATCTCTCCTTGGACCACGATGACTGCACTGCCGCCGACACGAACATCGATTATGACACCGGCCTCATCGCGCAGCACTTCCACTTGCACGGAGCCGGGCCGGCCCACCGCGTGACCCTGTTCCCCTTCGTATCGTAGTCGCGCTTGCCGCGGCAGGAGTCCCACGTGATCCAGATAAACCGCGATGGCTGCGTGGGCAGTGCCCGTCACTGGATCCTCCGGGACGCCGTTAGCGGGGGCGAAGTGACGCAGATGTGTCTTGCGGGTGGGGTCCTGGGTTTCCTGGCATACCAGCGTGAAGCGAGTGTATCCGGCCCTCTTCCCGTAGCGACACATTCCGTCACTGTCGGGCACCAGCGACAACAGGTCCCGCAGCTCGCGCACGGGCACTATCAGCCTTGCGCCGGAGGCGTCCGAGGCGAGCGGGAGGTCGAAATCGATCGCGGCCGACTCCAGTCCGATGGCGCGCGCCACCTCCTCCCGATTGTCCGCGGCCGGTTGAATCGGCGCCACTCCGGCAGACATCATGACCGACCGAGTTTGCTCACCCTCACCCCTCACCCAGACGCCCAGAATTCCACGTCGGGTGGCGTGTTTGAGCTGAGCTTCGCCGTCCACGAAGCGGATACGCCCCTCCCTGGCGAGGCAGGTATAGGCGGCGACCGTCGCGTGCCCGCAGAGGTCGACCTCCACCGATGGGGTGAACCACCGGAGACGGAAATCCACGCCTGTTTCGGGACCCTCGGTGACGAAACAGGTCTCGGACTGCTTCAGTTCCCGAGCGATCGCCTGCATCTGTTCTGTGGTCAGCCCCTCGGCTCTCGTGGCGACACCGGCGGGATTCCCGCCGAATGGGTGAGTGGTGAAGGCGTCGACCAGGTACAGGGGGACGTTCACTGACGAGACCTCACTTTCATCCTCCTCCTGTGCCGGTTGGCGGCTCCTCAGCGATTCCACTGCGGCGAAGCCACAGGCCTCCAGCAGCGTTGACGATGGTGTGTGCGACTATCGAGCCCCAGAGGTTGCCCGTCCACTGGTAGGTGGCGCCAAGCAGGACTCCCACGATGACGGCCCAGAGGCCGTAAGGGAGGAGCCGTCTGGAGAATCCGGAGTGGAGCAGTCCAAAGACGATGCCGGCAGGCAAGATGCCGATGGCCGTTTGCAGCACCGCGCGGAAAAGCAACTCCTCGCCGATGCCTGGCAGGATCGAGATCGCGGCGATACCCGAGATGCTCATTCCCCGGAAGATCGGAACGAACAGCTCTCTCGTGAGGTCCCGGGCGTAGGTGGCGAAGAGGAGCCGGGAGAGCGCGGCCACGACCGCGGCCAGCACGAGCCCAGCGGCGATGGACGGTCCGAGGTTGTGACCGGAGAGCAGCACGGCGCCGAGATCGCGCCCCCAGAAGACCCTGAGCGACAGCTCCGCCAGCAGCAGTTCGACGACGAAAGCGCCGGCCGCGAACCGAACGATCACCCGTTGGATCAGGCTGCTCTCGGTTTCCAATACCATCCCCTCTAAACCAAAGCCAGGATGAAACCCGCGGGGTCTCGGGGATCACGGCGCGCCAGCTCAGTACTACGGGCCAAAGACCCCGCGGGTTTGGTCGCCGCTTTGCTTTAGGAGTCGACCTCGTGCAGCGACCCATGGAATGCACCGACGCCGCCCAATAGGGCGGCATCGCGGGCTGCGTGGCGTGCAGGAAGGTGGTAAGCCAGATTCTGTTTTAGACGGCCATCTGTCTCGGGGCTATGCCCCGGCCACACTCGGTGGCTGCCCTGTACCTTGACCTCGGCGAGCAGCGTCATCGGCCAGATCTCAGGTTGCAGCGGGGAGGATTGCCCTTTTCACTCCGGCATTACCCGGCATTGGTCTCTGTTGCTCTAAC
>JAJYKO010000816.1 GCA_021788565.1 Chloroflexota bacterium | reverse complement strand
GCTGAGAGGCAACACCGCATGGCCAATGGTGTGCATCTTGACGGCCACGAAGCCTAGCTCGCGCACACAGCGCGCTGCTTCCGCGAAGTACTTGTCGGGATCGGTGTGAGGGCTGAGGCTAACCAACCCGAAGATGCGGCCTGGGTGAAGGCGGGACAGCTCGGCGATCCGATTGTGCACCGCCACGGGATCCGGCGCCCCCGGGAAGGGCTGAACCACCGCCGCCGTGACGCCGTTCTGGTCCATTGCCGCGATGAGCTCTTCTTCCGTCTGGTTCAAGTCGAAGACCCGACAGCTTCCCAAATGTTGATGCCCGTCGACTACGATCATCTGCAACCCCCCTTAACTTCGAAAAGGCTACCCGACGTCGGCGATTATCGTGCAGGGACTTCCGTCGATCCCTTTCACAACCAGAGGCAGCGCGAAGACGCGCTCAGGAACTCCAGGGAGTGCCGCGAGATTGATGTCTTCGATGATGATCAAGTAGCGTCCCGAGTCGTTCATACCGCACAAAATCTGGTGTGCCAGCGTCCCCTCGGGATCGGATCTGCGGTATGCCGCAAGCGAGATGAAGTCCACCCCGACGGCCTTCAAACCAGTAAACTCGAGAAGATAGAGACACGCATCCGGTGAGACGCCCGGCCCCTCGGCCGCGTAGCGGCTCGGCTCGCTCGACCGCACCTCAGTCCAACCGCTGCGAATCAAGATCAGGTCAGCGCCACCAAGTCTGTCCGCATATGGCTCCAGATCATGCCGAGTCACCAGCTCCCGGTCGCCCTTAGATACGTCGATCACTACGGGGTGCTCGTAGATGAACCGGTCGGGCGGGACCCTATCGAGGGTAAGCCCATCCGGGTTGTAGTGATTCGGTGCGTCCAGGTGGGTCCCGTAATGGTTGAAGAGAAGCAGGTCGCAGGTATTAGACACGTCGCCCTTTCCTATGGACGTGAACTGCCTGCTCACCAGTTTGGCGGTTCCCGGCCAGCCCGGGGCATCCTCCGTCATGTCATGGGAGATCCTAACGAACCGCGCCAAATGCGAACCTCCGCCGGAATAGGGGCCGGCCCATGTAGATCCAGCCGCTCGTTTCAAAATGGAGGAACAGTGTTGGTAATTGCCGTTGGGGACTGGAGGATCATCCTCGCACGCCATTTCAGCCGCTTCAGGCACTATCGGTCCCGATTATGGGGACACTGACTACGGTTGTCAAGAGTTTTTCGCATACCTGGCGTTTGCTCCTAAGCTGGAAGCGCCGGATTGACTACCAGGTAGCCCTCCCGAGATAGGGTGACCTCAGGAACCATGTTGGCCGTGTCGACCTCCACGCAGGCAGGGAAATCGCCGCCCAGGCCAAGTGAACGAAGGTTCTGAGCGTCACCGCTTCTCTGAATAAGCCGATCGAAGTCCAGACCGAGCCCGCGGTAGAGCTGTAGAGCGATGAGGGCGGAATCTTCGAGCGTCCAGCTCGTGTTTAGGTGGTGAATGTCACCGGTATGGGCGCTATCTCCCCAGCCGGGTCTCCCTGTGATCTGCCGGGTGATCAGGTCGACCAGGAAGCCAGCGCAGTGGGAGTCCTCTATGCCGTAGCGAGTGCCGAAGTTCCGGCCTGAGGCGACTATGACGATATCGGTCGACCGGTTCTCCGCGTCTGCCAGAGCTGTCCGGATTACGGCCGTCGCGTTCGGGTAGGAACCGACGAACACCCTTCGTCCATCTCCCACCAGCCGCCCCATCGCCTTGGCCCCGTTGCTGCTGGTGAAGACTACCTGTTCGGCCTCCAGATGGAGCAATTCGTAGTCTCCAGGAGAGTTGCCGTAGTCGAAATCGGGGAGGCGCCTGCCCCCAGCCTCTCCACAGAGAAGGCAGGAGCCGAGTCTCGCTCGATGAGCCCTAGCTTCGTCCGGTTGTGCCGCCACGATGACGTTCCGGGCTCCCTGACGGAGCATAGTGGTCAGCGTGGCCGACGTCCTGAACACGTCGATCAGCACGAATGTCTTGTTCCCCTGCGTCTCCTGATCGTGAGCCAGAAACAGTGCTTCGATGATCATGGCTGAAACGTCTCCATTCGATACTGGGCGCTCCATCAGGGAATCGAGCAGCCGCTAATACGAGCTTATCCGAGAACTCACCGCCACGTCACGAAGAACATCTAAACTAAAGCCAAGGTGAAACCCACGGGGTCTTTGGCTCGTGGCCCTGTAGTGACGTGCCTTGATTCCCAGAGACCCCGCGGGTTTGGTTACCGCTTTACATTAGGAACGGTATGGAATGTCCTCTCGAAACCTCTGTGATCTTCGTGCCGAAGTGGGTGGGACTGGTAGTTACTGGTCGAAACCGCGCGTGGCCGAAATTAGTGCCGTCGCCGTAACCTCGTCGGTGATCAGCACGGAACAGAGCCGGGCGCTCATCGTCGCCACGAGGGCAGGGATTTTGTGAAGTCCGCCGGCAAGGACTATTCGCCTCGGGACCTTGGACAGCTGCTCGTACTTGATGGCGTTGACGCGATCCCTCAACTCGTCTTCGACCAGGCCCCCGCGGTAGTTGTAGAAGCGCCCGGCGACGTTGCACACCGCGCCTTGAGCGGCGAGCCTGCCGAGGTCCTGCGCGGTCAGAAGCCCAGCCTGATAGGGAGCCAGATCCTCGCCGACTACTCCGACTCCCATCACAGCCGTGGTGACCTGGTCGAACATGGCGATCGTCTGACGTACCGACTTGTCCTTGAGAAACGTCTGGTGCATTTCGACCGTATCGACGAGGGCGGGAGCCGGCAGATAGAAGCAGCGCCCGCCGAGCTTGTCGGCCAATCGCGGTGCGACGCCCAGAGTGTCGAAGTCCTTCGGAAGGTAACCGCTCCCCCCCATTAACTCGACGACGGTGATCTCCCTCTCCGTATCCCTCGGCAGTGCGAAGACCGCCCGAGACAGGGTGCGTCCCCAGGTGACTCCGACTATCTCTCCATGGTTGATCTGCTTGAACAGATACTCGGCAGCGGCCGCCCCGATCCTGTCGCGAACGACATCGACGCTGGCACCTTTAGGAACGGATGTCACCACGGCCCGCTGGAGGCCGAAAACGCTCGCGACCTCATTCTCCAACCGGACGAGATTTGCCAGAGGTGAGGCCAGTTCGACCCGCACGAGCCCGAGCTCGCGCGCGCGTCGCAGCGCCCGACCGACCTTGAAGCGGGAGATGCCGAGCCGCGCGCCGATCTGCACCTTGCTCAGCTCCTCGACGTGGAAGAGATGAGCGATGCGCACAAGCTCGATTTCATCATCCTGGGCTGTGTCCACGTGCAGGTCGCCGTTCAATGGCCCCTCCAACCGGCTTCTGCTCATCAGAGCGCTCCTGCTACATCAGAGCATCCGCCAACGTTCATAATAGTCCTCCCTCCGCACCATGTCAATGGCTGGTCTCGGCTCCGGTGCCCAGCTTATCGGCGAGAGCATGAAGTATTGACTGCGGTGATAGACTGGGCCCGGAGGATCCTGTAGAACAAGAGTGGTGTGTGCTCATATGAGCGCCAGGCACTGTAGCCACCACGCCGCCGGCACCCATATACGAAAGCCTACG
>JAJYKO010000815.1 GCA_021788565.1 Chloroflexota bacterium | reverse complement strand
AAACGCAGACCCCCTGCCAAAGGCCCCTCTCCCACTGGGAGACCCCCTGCCAAAGGCCCCTCTCCCACTGGGAGAGGGTCTGGGTGAGGGCGGTCCCCGGTGGGCAGGGTTGGTTGGCCATCACGAGGCGGCTCGGCCGGAGCCTCGCCCTCCCCATCAGCCTCGCCCTCCCCATCAGCCTCGCCCTCCCCATCAGCCTGGCCCTCCCGGATTGTCACTCCATCCCCCCGCTCTAGTGCACCATCCCGCGACTCGCTCTCCACTGGCATCTCCGTTCCTGATGGCAGCATATCGCGTCCGGGCTTCAACGGCATCGGGCCATGGTGCCCGTTCATAGCGGACCTAAGGCGGTCGGGCGAGGGCCAAAGGTATACGGACCAAGGTCAGGGGTGAAGACGCCACCTTCGCCCGTTTCGGAGGGCGTTGCGCGCTGCTAACCTGCTGGATGGCAGAGAACCATGGCCTGGTAGGGCGGGGCGCTCTGCCCCGCCGCGCGGCATGGTTCACTAGCATGCTCCGCGCGGGAGAACCGCGCGAATGGATAGAGAAATCAAGAAGATATTGGATAGGAAAAGAGAGGATAAATACAACATGACAAAGCTTCGCAGACTTCTGCCACTCACCCTTGTGCTGGCACTGCTGATCCTGCCGGCGCTCGCGGGCTCTGCCCTGGCGGCGCCCTCAGGCAAACAGGTCGCGGTCAGCATGGTTGACTATCAGTTTCAGCCCAAGACTCTGACCATCAACGTCGGGGATACCGTCGTGTGGACCAACAACGGGGCTACGGCTCACACGGTGACCGCCAGCGACGGCTCGTGGGACTCCGGAAACGTCGCGCCCGGGCAGAGCTTCTCCCACACATTCAACACACCTGGAACCGTGGCGTACTACTGCATGTTCCATGGCTCGGCGACCGGTACCGGGATGGCCGCGACTATCACGGTGCAGGCAGCTACGACTCAGGCTCCGGCCCCAGCCGCCACCCAGGCCCCCGCGCCCGCTGCAAGCCAGGCTCCTGCGCCCGCCGCCCCAGCGCAGCCCTCAAGCGGCACCGCGACCATCGACGTCAGTGACCAGCCGCTGACCGACGGCCACATTACACTCGCGTCTGTCATGGCCCTTCAAGACGGCTGGATAGCAGTCCACGCGAATACGTCAGACAACAAGCCAGGCCCGGTCATCGGCCATGCCGCGGTCAAGGCCGGCATGAACATGAACGTCCAGGTGACGCTCAGCCCCGCCCCGAAGGCCGGGGACAAAGTCTGGCCGATGCTTCACATCGATTCCGGACAGAAGGGGGTCTACGAGTTCCCCGGTCCGGATTCGCCTGTGATCCAGAACGGGGACATCGTCATGAAGCAGATCACCATAACGTCGGTGTCCACCACAGCGGCGGCACCGGCGCAGGGGACCGCTGGAACCAGCCCGGCTCCCGTGGCAACCCCGAAGGCCCTGCCCAACACCGGCGACAATGCCCCCTCTAATGTCTGGCTGGCGCTGGTGGGACTCGGCGCGGTCTTGATCTTCGGAGGCATGTTGCTGCTCGCCGGTCGCGCCGACAGCCGCTGAACAGGTCTGTAGCAGAACAGGTCTGTAGCAGATAGGTGATGCGAGCTGGCTGGCCGGCTCGCATCACCTATCACCCACTACATGAAGCAGTAGGCCAGCCAGCCGCCGTCCACTGCCAGGACCTGGCCCGTGACGAAGGCCGAGTCGTCGGAGGCCAGGAAGATTGCCGGGCCCGCGATGTCCTCGGGCGTCCCGACCCGTCCCATGGGGGTTCGCGAGATGAGTTTGCTTTCGTCCAACGCGCCCCTAGCTATCAGACCTTTCATGATGTCGGTTTTGATCCATCCCGGCGCGATCGCGTTGACCCGAATACCCTTCGGCGCCCACTCGGAAGACAGCGTGTGCGTGAGCCCCAGGACGGCGGACTTCGTCACGCTGTAGGCCGTTCTCATCGGGAAGCCCAGGAAAGATGTGAGCGACGCCATGTTGATAATCGAGCCCGAACCCTGGCGGAGCATGACCTTCGCAACTTCTTGAGCGCAAAGGAAGCTGCCAGTCAAATTCGTATCCAGGGTGCGCTGCCACGACTCCAGAGCCAGCTCCTCGCTGGGCGCTACCATCGGCATGCCGGCGTTGTTGACGAGGATATCGATGCGGCCGAAGGTTTCCACCGTTTTCGCGACCATCTGCTTGACGTCTTCCACCCGTGATACGTCTACCACCAAGGGAAGGACCTGAACCCCCATCCCCGAGATCTCCTCGGCAGGGCCGGACAGAGACTCGAGCTTACGGCTCGTCAGCACCACGTTCGCTCCCTCGCGAGCGAACCCTTTCGCGATTCCCAGGCCGATGCCTCGCGTGCTTCCCGTGATTATGGCAACCTTGCCTTGCAGACGCATGCCACTCAACCTCCCAAGTTTCGATTGTGAAAGACCTGGTGCGACGGATCTTGCTCCGACGCCGTTCCGTGCTGGCCACGCCAGCCACCGTCCAAATTCCGCTTGCCATCCATACTAGCGCTTGACCGGCCAGAAAGCGAGCCTCGGGGCAGGCGACATACTTAGCCGTGTTCACGATCACATTGACAGCACGCACCCGCATTCGTATATTCATTGCTGGCCATGGGTTCATATATGGTATATACACGTAGTTGAGGAGGCTGGACAATGCCCGTGCTCACCCAGGAGATGAAAGACCTCGTAGCCTCGCAGCAGTGCTTCATCGCCACCGTCAATTCCGATGGCACGCCCAATATTGGCCCGAAGCGCAGCACCAGGGTCCTCGATGACGATCATCTCGCTTTCAACGAGGTAACTTCGAAGCAGACGTGGGCAAACGTCAGGAGCGGCTCAAAGGTCGCTATCGCGGTGGTCAATCGAGACCTTATGAAAGGTTTCCGATTCGTTGGTAGTCCCGAAGTGATCACGTCGGGACAACTCTTCGACGAGGCGGCCGAGACGATGAAGGCACGCGGAATGATCGCTCCTCTTACCGCGGTGGTCACGGTCAAGGTGGAGAAGATATACAACCTCGGGATGCCCGGCGCGGGAGAGCAACTGGCCTGATTCTGCTCATACTGCCGGTTTCATCGATCATGCTTGTGCCCTATCACACGGCCGCTGGTGACTGTCATGCCGAGCGCAGCGAAGCATCTCTCCTCGGCCAGGTGGAGATCCTTCGCTATCACTCAGGATGACGACTCCGTCTGCTGCTCGCTGACGAAATTATGGCACTCTGTAAGATAGATTAAACCTTGACATGGGTTGATCTTCCCTAGGTTCCGTGCTAATATGCACGAAGAGCCTGATGGACGGGCTTGGCAGGTAACGACAGCCTCTCCTCTTCTGTTCCGACGAGGTTTCCTGAACAGAAGAGGAGAGGCTGTCCTGTTTAGCGGGCACGGGGTCCCTGCGGTTTCGCTTGGCCGTGCAGCTCTGAGCTACGTGCTCCCGTGAGGCAACCTTCTAGAAATGCGAACGAGGTGATCGCCGAAATCGGACTGGCAATCCGCCGCTACTCTCAACTCAACCGTCGTCAAAACGATGGTCGTTTTCCTTCAGGAAAT
>JAJYKO010000814.1 GCA_021788565.1 Chloroflexota bacterium | reverse complement strand
TGAGGTGATCCCGAATCTGCTCAAAGATGGACTACGGGTTATCGACATCTCGGGTGACTTTCGGCTGAAGGACCCTGAGGCGTATCGCCAGTGGTACGGCATTCCACACCCGGCGCCAGAGTTGCTTGACGAGGCAGTCTATGGTCTGCCGGAGCTGCACGCGGCCGAGATTCCGCCAGCGCGACTCATTTCAAACCCCGGGTGTTATCCCACCAGTGCGATACTCGGTCTAGCTCCCCTGGTATCGAGGACAGGGAGAGACCTTATCGTGGACTCCAAGTCCGGCATCTCCGGCGCCGGCAGGTCCATGAAGTTGAACGTGAACCACTACTGCGAAGTTAACGAGAGTGTGATGGCTTACGGGCTGGAGGGCCATCGTCACCAGCCGGAAATAGCGCAGGAACTGGACGTTGCACTCGCGCGGGCGCTGGGAAGCCGGCCTGAGCCTGGGGTGGACCTGACCTTCATCCCCCACATCGTCCCCATGACACGAGGTATCCTCAGTAGCTGCTACGGCAGGCTGACAGAGGAATTGAGCCAGCAGGCGGTGATGGAGTTGTATCGAGAGTACTACGCTGGCCAGCCTTTCGTGAGGGTGGTGGATGAGCCGCCCCAGAGCAAGCACACGTGGGGCAGCAATCTGTGCATAGTTCACCCGAGAGTACGGCCCGGCGGCCGAGTTATCGTGGTTTCTACGATAGACAACCTGGTGAAGGGCGCAGCCGGGCAGGCCGTTCAAAACATGAACCTTATGCTGGGATTCAGGCCTGATATGGGTCTCGAAGCCTTGCCGATCTATCCATAAGGACGAATTCTGGTTCACCGGAGGCGGCAGTGAGCGACGAAGCTGCACGATTCGATTGGGTTGAGGGCAAGGCCGTTACCTTCCCTCGCGGGTTCAGGGCCGGCGCTGTCTACGCGGGGTTGAAGACCCCCGGCCCCGGCAAGTTGGACGTCGGGCTCATACTGTCGGACACGCAATGCACGGCGGCAGGAGTATTCACCACGAACAAGGTCGCGGCGGCGCCGGTAGTGGTCTCTCGTGATCGGCTAAATGGTGGGTCGGCACGCGGCATCGTCTTCAATGCCGGAAATGCCAACGCGGCCACGGGGGAAGATGGCTTGCGGAAGGCCCGCCAGATGACCGAGATAGCCGCTGCGCGATTCGGCGTCGGGTCAGAAGAATTGCTCGTGGCCTCGACCGGCGTGATCGGAGTCCCGCTGCCCATCGACAAGTACCAGGCAGGCATAGAAGTACTCGAGATCAGTCCAGACGGCGGCCATGATGTGGCCATCTCCATCATGACAACGGACACTCGACCGAAGGAAGCAGCCGTACAGGTGAGTGGCGACGGTTGGGGCTTCCGCTTGGGCGCTGTTGCCAAAGGGGCAGGGATGATCCACCCCAACATGGCGACCATGTTCTGCTTTGTTACCACCGATGCGGCCGTAGAACGGAGCTTTCTGGAGCGGGCGCTGCGCCGGAGCGTCGACCTCTCCTTCAACATGATTTCCATCGACGGTGACATGAGTACCAACGATACCGCGCTCGTCCTGGCCAATGGTCAATCGGGCGCGCCTTCGATCCAGGAGGGTGCGCCGGCAGCGAAGGCGTTCGAGCAGGCACTCACCGAGATATGCATTCGCATGGCGAAGGCGATCGCGGGCGATGGAGAGGGGGCCACCAAGCTGATCGAAGTCTCGGTAGAAGGCGGCAAAACGGAGCATGACGCGCGGCTGGCTGCACGAGCAGTCGCCGCCTCGAATCTGCTGAAGGCCGCGGTCTACGGGTGCGACCCCAACTGGGGGCGGATCGCCTGCGCGGCGGGGTACTCCGGGGCCAATCTGGAGGAATCGTTTCTGGACATATCCATCGCTGGATTTCCTGTGCTGCGCCGCGGACAGGTACTCCTCTTCGATGCCGTGGCTGCCAGCAATGCCCTGAAGGCCTCTGAAGTGCGAATCGAGATCAATCTGAATTTGGGCAACGGCCGGGCGACGGCCTGGGGTTGCGACCTGACCGAGGAGTACGTGGTTATCAACAGTAAGTACACGACCTGAGGAATCCCTGATGGAGAAGCCGGATTATTCGGTCGCCGCCGTGTTGGTGGAGGCGATCCCCTACATCAACCGCTACATCGGCAAAACCGTCGTCGTAAAAATGGGCGGCAGCACGATGGATTCGGACCAGACGGTGCTGGAGGACGTGGCTACCCTGAAACAGCTTGGCATCAACGTTGTGGTCGTCCACGGTGGTGGGCCCGAGATCTCGGAGTGGATGCGCCGCGTGGACAAGAAGCCTCAGTTCGTGGAGGGGTTGCGGGTCACCGACCAGGAGACCCTGGACATCGCTACGATGGTGCTCAGGGGGAAGGTGAACGCCGAATTGGTGGCGCGACTCAACGGCATGGGCGTAAAAGCAGTGGGGTTGTGTGGCGCGGATGCTGCCCTGTTTCATGCCCGGCAGAGGGACTCCAGGCTGGGATACGTTGGCGATGTGACACTGGTAGACCTCGGGCTAATGAATCTGCTCACCGCTCAGGGCTATCTGCCGATCGTCGCGCCGGTGGGCCTTGGAGATGGCGGCGTTCTGCTGAATATAAACGGAGACACGGCGGCGGGCGAATTGGCGGCCGCACTTGGAGCGGAGAAGCTGATTTTTTTCACCGATGTGGCCGGTATTCAAGATAAGGACGGCCGTCTGCTGGCACAGCTCAGTGTGTCCCAGGCTGAGAGCCTGATCACGTCGGGGGCCGTGACCGGGGGTATGATTCCCAAGGTACGGGCTTGTGTAAAGGCGCTGACAACGGTGGCCAGAACGCATATTATTGATGGCAGGGTGCCGCATGCACTGATTCGGGAGCTGTTCACCGATACTGGCATCGGCACAATGATAGTGGCTTCTTAGGGAGGTGTGACATGGCGGTCTCCCCAGTTGTGATGAACGCTTTGAAGAGGGCAGCGCTGGCCGGGTTCATCGCCGCTCTCACCGTGTTCATGGACGAGGTGCGAAGGTCAGAGGCGCGGCAGCGCGAGATGGAGAAACGGAAGAACTAGGGAAGTGAGGTGACCACTATGACCGACTGGCGGGAGCTGGAGAGCAAGGTGTATATGCCCGTCTTCCGGCGTACCCCTCTGGTGATAACAAGGGGTGAGGGCAGCCGGGTGTGGGATGATGCCGGGCGCGAATATCTGGATCTGGTGGCCGGCTGGGCGGTCAACAGCCTCGGGCATAGCCACCCAGTGGTGGTGGAGGCGCTGTGCAAGCAGGCCGGGACGTTGATCCAGACCTCGAATCAGTTTTATACGATCCCCCAGTTGGAACTGGCGAAGCTCCTGGTGGACAACTCCGCCCTGGATCGAGTTTTCTTTACCAACAGTGGTGCCGAATCCAACGAGGGCGCGGTCAAACTGGCGAGAAAGTACGGCAAGGTCAAGCTAAACGGAGCGTACGAGGTGATCAGCACCTTGAAGTCGTTCCATGGGCGGACCCTCTCTATGGTAGCCGCCACGGGGAAGCCTGCCTACCAGAAGGACTTTGTCCCTCTGCCCCCTGGTTTCCTGAACGTTGCATAC
>JAJYKO010000813.1 GCA_021788565.1 Chloroflexota bacterium | reverse complement strand
CCGCTCTCGGAGGGTATGCGGTGCAGCCCCATGAAGCGGCCGATTCCGTGCTCCACGTGCACCGCCAGGTCGCCCTCGGCCAGGTCGGCGAGGAAAGCCTCCCGAGGCGCAGATCGCCTCCGGACAACTCTATGCACCTTGGTCCAGCCGAAGATTTCCGAGTCGCCCATCACCACGGTGCCAAGCTCCTCGCTGGACCAGCCGTGTGCCAGCGCGCCATGCACGAGATGAAGGCCCGGCCCGGGCGGATCTGAGATGCCGGCGACTGGCGCGATGTGGTGCCCTCGTTCGGCGAGCAGGTCCGCCAGTCGCTCAGTCTGCTGACTGACCAGCAGGTATCGGGGGGCAGGGGTCAGGGGTCGGGGAAGGGACTCCGGCCGGTCGCCGGAACCTGTAGCCGCACCCCTTAGGGTGCGCGTAGCCTCTCCGTTGGCAGAGGCGCGCAGGCTTAAGCCTGCGGCTACACTGTTCTGAGTCTCCCCATCCCCCGTCCCCTGTTCCCGGTCCCCCGACACCTCGTCCAGCAGAAGGCGCAGCTTGCCCCCGAAGCTGGGTGGGGCGACGAAGGGCAGTTCTTCCGCCTCGGGATCGTACCTCATCTCGAGGCGCGCCCAGCTTCCGCTCTGAATCGCGGCCATCGACGCATTCCATTCCTGGAGGGGGTGGGGCAGACCGGGCGGGATTTCGCCCCTCTCCACTGCCTGCATCTGGAGGTGAACGGCCTGCTCGGTAAGGTCGTCACATGCCGCCTCGATCTGGGCAGGGTCGTCCAGCACCACGAGTCCCCCGCGCGGCAGGTAGTCCAGCAGCGTGGCATGGGCCAGAAAGCCACGGTAGAAGCCGATATCCGGCACGGCCTGACCTTGAGCTAGCCTGTCCACCTCTCTGGCAAAGCTATCTCTTGCCTGCGGCGTGCATTTGGATAAATCCAGGGAACGGAGGGCGGAGCGTGTCTCGTCGTCCGACGGGGGCAGCAGCTCGTGGGGCGGGCCGATCATCACTTCATTCAGCGGCTGCACCGATCGCTGAGTGGCGGGATCGAAGCCGCGGATGGACTCGATCTCGTCGCCGAACAGCTCGATGCGATACGGGTAGGAGCTGCCGGACGGGTAGACGTCCAGGATGCCGCCGCGCCGGCTGAAGCTTCCAGGCGTCTCCACCACCACCTCGTGCTCGTAGCCCAATTCCACCCAGCGTTTGAGGGTGGCGTCCATCCGGAGCCGCTGGCCAACCTTCAAGTGGCTGATCGAACGGCTCAACTGCTCCGAAGCCATGATGCGCTCCATCATGGCCCGACCGGAAGCGACGACGACGGGGGGGTGGAGAATGGGGGCTGGGGGATGGACATCGCCCTCACTCTCACCCACCTTGTAGGGGCAGACCGCCGTGTCCGCCCGCGTCCTCGCTGGCAATGCGCCGGGCGGGCCGGCAGGGCCGCCGGCCCCTACAGGTCCCCATGTCTCCCGGTCTCCCCGTCCCGTTAGGGCGGCCATTGCCGCCAGGCGCGCCGCGGTGGCGGTGGGATCGGAGGGCATGCGCTCGTACGGAAGGGAGTCAGGTTCCTCGAACAGGAGGACCATCTCTGGATCGGCCGACCAGAGGGCTATCTGCTCCTGTAGTTCCCGTGCCTTCCCGGGGCGGGCGGCGACGACCAGAATCGGGACACCCAGCCGCTGTTGAAGGGCGGCCACAAGGTAAGGCTTCGCCCCGTCGGCCGGTGCCACGGCGACGCTCTCACCGCTGCCCAGCCGCTCCAACAGGTCCGAGAATCGCCCCCACCTATCTATGAGGTTCAGCAGTCCATGTAGTGACATTCGAGTTATCCATTGTACCTGTTCATGGCGGTCGCCAGGCCGTCCCGCAGGGCATCCTCCACGGCTTCCACTGCTCTCACCAGGGCATCCTCGACCAGCGGGCGCTCCTCGGCTGGAAAGCCGGATAGGACGTGGTCCACGGCGTCCATCTCCGGCGGCCGCCCTATGCCGATACGCAGGCGCGGGAACTCGTTTGTCCCCAGCATCTGGATGATCGACGATACTCCCCGATGTCCGCCCGCGCTGCCCCGCTCACGCAGCCGGATCTTCCCAACCGGGAGATCGCGTTCGTCGTAGACCACGATCAGGTCGGCCGGCGTCAGCTTGTAGAAGTGGAGAAGACAGGAGACCGCTTCTCCGCTCAGGTTCATGAAGGTCTGAGGCTTTGCCAGCCACACCCTCTCCCCGTCGTACTCCGCGCCGCCTACGAGGGCGTTACACTGCTTCTTCGTGATCGCCGTGCCCCAACGTTTGGCCAGCCGGTCCACCACCATGAAACCCACGTTGTGCCGCGTCGAGGCATACCTGGAGCCGGGGTTGCCGAGTCCCACGACGAGCTTCACTTCCTACTCCAAACACCAATAAGGGCTGGTCGGCAAGACCAGCCCCGTCGATCCCATCGAGGCTCGCGTCCGCAAGCCCGGGCGCTACCCTCATTTTACCAGAATCGCGGCCGAATCCGTGGGAACGACATCAGTAGGGGTGAAGCATTCATGCAGCCAGTCCGTTCCTAGCATGGCTTGAGCGAATGCTTCGCTCCTACAGGATTCGTGCGCACGCATGATTAGCACTACACGAAGGTGGTTGGGCATAACCACGAACCTGTCGATTTCCACACAGTCGAAGTGCTTGGGAATGGCGAGCCAGTACTGCGTGACAGTCTCGCCATTCTTGTTGAGACAGACTTCGCCATTCTCTACCGAGCCAAACAGGAGCCTGTGGCTGTGAACGCAGATGGTAACGAAGTAGGCAGCTGGCTGCCCTGTGAACGGGCGAAGTATCGGCAGAGAATTAGCGTCGTGCGAGCGAGGCTCACGCCGATGCTTCGTCCCTGCTCGCGTGTCCCCTGTTCCCTAGTACGCGTTTCCACCTCTGAAGACGGTGAATACGGTCCGCAGGAGGATCTTGATGTCGAAGAGGGGCGACCAGTTCTCCACGTAGTAGATGTCGTACTTGGTGCGCTCCTCGATGGATGTGTTGCCCCGCAACCCGTTCACCTGCGCCCAGCCCGTCATCCCTGCCTTCTCCTTGTGCCGCTCCTCGTACCTGGGGATTATCTGGCGGAACTGCTCCACGAAGAATGGCCGCTCGGGGCGAGGGCCTACCAGGCTCATCTCTCCCAGCAGGACGTTTATGAGCTGCGGAAGCTCGTCGAAGGAAGTCCGGCGCATGAACCGCCCCAGGCGCGTGGTCCGCTGATCGTCGGGAGTAGCCCACACCGGACCGGTCTCGTCTTCCGCATCGGGCCTCATGGAGCGGAACTTCAGCAGTTCGAACGGCCGGCCATCCAACCCCACTCTCGTCTGAGCGAAGAACACAGGGCCACGGGGCGACGTTATCTTTATAAATAGGGCCGTGATCATCATCAGCGGCGAAAGCAGCACCAGCGTCAGGGAACTGATGGCCAGGTCCATAAAGCGCTTGATGGTCAGGTTCCAGCCTCGCAGGGCCACGTCGCGAACCCGAACCAGCGGCAGACCGCCCATTTCGGTTACGCTGACCTCGCTGGACATGATCTGGAAGACGTCTGGAAACACCTTAAC
>JAJYKO010000812.1 GCA_021788565.1 Chloroflexota bacterium | reverse complement strand
CCAGAGGGCAGGGCCGACTGGACAATGGGTTGGCAGGAAGCCGCGCGAGTACAGCTTCGCACGGCCCCGCTCAAGCCGATTGGGGCCTGAGCACCTAACTGATCCAGACTCGTAGCAGTTCGCTCACCCAATTGCACGAATACACTCACAAGCTCTGAGCGTAAGCGAAGGGTCTCCGTGGGGACGAAGAGAGATGCTTCGCTGTCGCTCAGCATTACAGTCACCAGCGGTTCTGCGACCTCTCACTACCCCTTGGCGATGGCCGTCTGTCTCACGATCTCCGCGAAGGAGTCGGCCTTCAGGCTAGCGCCCCCCACGAGTGCGCCGTCGATCTCCCGCTGGCTCATGAACTCCTTGATGTTGTCGGGGGTAACGCTCCCGCCGTATTGGATCCGTATGCCATCCGCCACCTCGTGGCCGAGCATGGAGGCGGCCACGCCACGAATCAGCCCTACCACCTGATTCGCCCCCGCTCCCGTTGCCGCCTTGCCGGTACCGATTGCCCACACCGGCTCATACGCAATCACCAGCCCGTCTACTCCTTCAAGACCGGCGAGACCACCCCTGAGCTGGCGAGTCACAACCTCCTCGGTTCGACCCGCCTCGTACTCGTCCAGTCTTTCGCCGACGCACATGATCGGCTTGAGGTTGTGATCCAGCGCAGCCTTTACCTTCTTCGCAACAATCTCGTCGGTCTCTCCGAAGTACTGGCGCCTCTCGCTATGACCGATGATGACGTAATCGACCAGCCCCTCCAACATTAGTGGGCTGATCTCGCCGGTGAAAGCGCCCTTCTCGGCGAAGTACATGTCCTGCGCGCCGAGGGCGATTGAGCTGCCATGAAGGTGGCCCTGCACGACACCCAGCGAGACGAAGGGTGGGCATACAACCTTCTCCACGCCATGTATCGTCTCCAGGCGCGGCCGCATGGCTTCCACCAGGGCCGCCGCCTCATCAAGGGTCGTGTTCATCTTCCAGTTACCAGCGATGATCGGAACACGCGCCACGGTCTATCTCCTCCTGGTCGAGCATTAGGACTGAGGGTTGTGGACTGAGGACTGAGTTGTCCCGCTTAGGCTCAGTCCACTCCCTTCTGCACTATCAAGGTGGTGCCAGTCATCTCCTCTGGCGTCGGAACGCCCATTACGTCCAGTATCGTCGGGGCGATGTCGCACAGCGCTCCCCCGTTCCTGAGCCTGGCGTGCTCGAACCGTCTGCCGACGAGAATGAACGGCACCGGATTCGTGGTGTGGGCGGTGAATGGACCTCCGGTCTCCGAATCGATTTCCTGCTCGGCGTTGCCGTGGTCAGCCGTGACGATGACGGTTCCGTTCTTCGCCAACACCTCTTCCACCACCTTGCCGACGTCTGTGTCCACCGTTTCGATGGCCTTGACGGCCGCCGGTATCACCCCGGTGTGGCCGACCATGTCGCCGTTGGCGAAGTTCACGATGACGAACCGGTAGTCATCCCGTCGCAACACGCCCAGCAAAGACTCGGTCACTTCCGGCGCGCTCATCTCCGGCTTCAGGTCGTAGGTGGCGACCTTCGGCGATGGGATCAGCAGCCGGTCCTCGTCGGGATAGGGCTCCTCTCGCCCACCGTTGAAGAAGAACGTGACGTGGGCGTACTTCTCCGTTTCGGCGGTGTGAAACTGACCCAACCCCTGCCGGCTGAGCACGTCGGCAAGCGAACCGGTCAGCAGCTCCGCGGGGTAGGCTACCGCCGCGGGAAGCCCCTCCTCGTACTCCGTCATCGTGACGACGAACAGATCCTCGATCTTAGGACCGCGATCGAAGAAGGGCATATCGTCGAGCACTAGCGCTCGGGTCATCTCGCGGGTGCGGTCGGTGCGGAAGTTGTAGAAGATCAGGGCATCGTTTGCCGAGATTAGCGACTCTTCACCTTTCTCTGGTGCCTCCCGCACCACCGACGGGAGAACAAATTCGTCGGTGATCCCCGCGGCATACGATTTCTCTACTATCGCCTCGGCCGAAGGGCCGCTGTTTCCCTCACCGTACACCAAACCGCGATACGCCCTCTCGACCCGATCCCACCTGCGGTCGCGATCCATGGTGTAATAGCGGCCGGCAACAGTCGCGATCCGGCCGGTTCCGAGGGCGGAGATGTGTGCTTCCAACTCTCTGATGAAGCCCAGCCCGCTCTCCGGCAGCGTGTCACGGCCGTCGAGGATGCAATGCACTTCCACCCTGGCCAGTCGATGCTGAGCTGCCAGATGGAGCAACGCCTTCAGGTGATCCACGTGACTGTGAACTCCGCCGGGGCCCAGCAGACCCAGCAGATGGAGCTTGGAACCGTGTCGCTGGACGTGGTCGATCGCCTTCAAGAAGGCGGGGTTCACAAAGAAGGAGCCGTCCTGGATGGCCAGGGAGATTCGCACCAGATCCTGATAGACAACCCTGCCGGCGCCGATGTTGAGGTGACCAACCTCGGAGTTACCCATCTGGCCGGCCGGAAGTCCCACCCGAATCCCGGAGGCCTCGAGTTGCGTGTAAGGATACGTGGCCCAGAGGGAGTCCACCACCGGCGTGTTCGCCAGAGAAATGGCGTTCCCCGGGCCGGGCGGGGCGATACCCCACCCATCCATGACTATAAGCACGACTGGTTGCGTTGCTGCCATATTCCTCTACTTGTCTTGCAGTGCGGCCACGCCGGGGAGGGTTCTGCCCTCGACTAACTCGAGGGATGCTCCTCCTCCGGTGGAGATATGGGTCATCCGATCGGCGTATCCCATCTGCTCCACCGCGGCCACCGAGTCTCCACCGCCAACCACCGTGGTGGCTTTGGAGTTCGCGAGTACGTCGGCGATTGCCTTCGTTCCCTCGGCGAACTTTGGCATCTCGAACACCCCCATAGGACCGTTCCAGAAGATCGTGTGCGCCGGTTTCAGCAGTCCTCTAAACTCCTCGACCGTGCGGGGACCGATATCCATGATCATCCAGCCCGCGGGCACATCCTTGACGTCCACAGTCTTGCTGGGTGCGTCTTCCTCGAACCGCTCGGCCACCACCACGTCCACGGGCAGGCCAAGCTTGACCCCCTTCTGCTGCGCCTCGTCCATTAGCGTCCGAGCAACGTCCAGCTTGTCCCCTTCTAGAAGGGACTTGCCGACCTCAATGCCCTTTGCCTTCAGGAACGTGTTCGCCATCCCGCCGCCTATGATCAGCACGTCCACCTTCGATAGAAGGTTCTGAAGCACCTTGATCTTAGTAGAGACCTTGGCACCGCCGATAATGGCCGCGAGGGGCCTATCCGGGTTGCCGACGATCCCGCCGAGGGCGTGAAGTTCCTTCTCCATCAAAAAGCCGGAGACGGCCGGAAGGTAGTCGGCGACGCCCGCCGTAGAGGCGTGAGCGCGATGAGCAGTACCGAACGCATCGTTCACGTAGAGGTCGGCCATGGACGCCAACTGCCTGGCGAACCCAGCGTCGTTCGCCTCTTCTTCTGGATGGAACCGCAGATTCTCCAGCAGAAGCACCTCGTCGGGTTTCAGGTCGCGAGCCATCCTCTCGACGTCCGGCCCAACGGAATCCGGGGCAACCTCCACCTGCTGGCCCAGCA
>JAJYKO010000811.1 GCA_021788565.1 Chloroflexota bacterium | reverse complement strand
CCCAGCAACCGCAGCGCCGCGGCGTCGTCCTCGGAGACGGCAAGAACCGCGTCCGCGCCCCGGCATACCTCAGCCTCATAGCGCCGCAGCTTCCGCCACTGGATGAGCGAGTATAGCGCTTTTGGCCAGGAGGGTGGACGGTGCAAGTCCACCGCGGCGGCTCGGCCCTGAAGTAGGTACTCGGCGTTGTGGTCGTCGAATACGACGCGGGTGCCCGGGGCCGGCTGCCTCACCACGGGAATGTATCTGGCCATCTCGATCCCAGCCACCTGCACGACATCATAGCTGACGCGCTCCAGCATCGCCCGCAGTGTAGCGGCGAGCCCCGCCGAGCGAAGACGGTGCGCCATGTCGGGATCGGCCGAGGTCAAAAGGGTGCGCAGTCTCTCCCGCCGGGTGCGCAGCGGTGCCGGGACCAGATGGATCTCTCCGCACAACTCCCGCAGGGGACCGGCCTCGCTCAGGGTTTCACCAGGCCTCGCGAAGGAGAGCAGGTCCACCTGGTGGATGCCGGCCGCGGCCCTCAGCAGGTGGAAGTTGCGTATCTGGGTACCCTGCCGCGGCGGATATGGCAGCTGTGGGGTAAGGAACAGTATTCTCACTACGCAAGCGCCTTGCGGTAAACCGCGAAGGTTTCGCGAGCAGCGCGGTCCCAGGAGAAGCGTCGAGCCCGCCGCAGCCCTTGCTGGCTCAGGTAGCCGCTCAGACCGTCGTCCGATAGCACCTTCACAATGGCGTCGGCCAGCCCCTCTTCGTCCGCGGGGGCCACGGTAAGTCCGGCATCCCCAACGATTTCAGGGAGGGACGACACATTGGAGGTCACGACTGGCTTGCCGCAGGCCATCGCCTCCAATACCGGCAGCCCGAATCCCTCGTACAGGGACGGCAGAACCAGGCAATCGGCGGCATTGTAGTAGTATACCAACTGCCCGCCGTTCACCGGTCCCACGAACGTCACTTCATCTCCCAGCCCAAGGGCCTCCTTCGTCCGGAAGACCTCGTCGTAGAGCCATCCCTTGCGTCCTACCACTACCAGCGGCACGCGGAGCTTCTTCCACGTTCGGGCGAATGCCTTGAGCAACACCGGAACATTCTTGCGCGGCTCTATGGTGCCGACGAACAGGATGAATCGCTCCGGCAGGCCCAGCCGCCTGCGGTGGGCGGCCACCTCTGCTTCGGGCAAGGGAACGCAATCGTCTCCCGCGGCCTCGTACACCACTGTGACCTTCGCCAGGTCAGCTTTCAGTAACTCCAGCACATCCCGCCGAGTAGCCTCCGACACGGCTATGACCTGGTCGGCGCTCTTTACCGCCCGACCCACCTGGCCGTAGTAGCGAGAGCTCTCCGGCGTGAGCAGATCGGGGTATCGCAGAAAGGCGAGGTCGTGAATCGTGATGACTGAGCGGCACGGCCTTCGAAACGGTGGGATAAAGTCCGGGCTGTGGAGGAGGTCAGCCCCCAAGGCGAGCAACTCCAGAGGCAAAGCCATCTGCTCATAGCGGTGGTGGGGTGGCGTCCTGAGCAGCCTTCGTTCGACATCTTCGGGCCAGCCAGGGTTTCCTTTGGACTTCCGGCCCTCCAGCACCACCAGCTCGTGGGACGTGCCAAGGGCCGCCATGGCTCGGACCAAGCTGACCGTGTAACGGCTCGTGCCGCCCTCTATGTATGAAACGAGTCTGGCGTCAATCGCGATGCGCATAACAAGCTATCAGCTCTTGACGGGCTCAACGTGGTATCGACCAGAATCATTGTGGAGGTAGCCCATGCCGATCTCGGGGTCATGATCGAAGATCAGCAGCACGTGCTCTTCTATGGCCCACTGCTGAATCCGGCGGCGCGTGTCGATGGTGCCCATTGGGTCCAGGTCGTAGGATGGAACCCAGGCAAGGCGCTCGATATGGATCGCATAGGGCGCCAGGTCGGCAAGATAGAATGCCTTCTGGCCGTCCGAATCGATCAGCACGCTCTGATGGCTGGAGTCGTGGCCGGTGGTAAGCACACAGCGGACGTGGGGGGTTATCTGGGTATCCCCTTCGATTAGCTCCAAACGTCCGGCCTCCTGCAGAGGTACAAAATTCTCCGGGAAGTAGGTGCCCCTGGTCCGCTCGTTGGGGTTCATGGCTGCGTCCCACTCCCGACCCTGGACGACGTAGGTAGCGTTGGGGAAGGTGGGAACTATCCTGTCTCCCTGGCTTATAGTGTCGCCGCTACAGTGATCGGCGTGGAGATGGGTATTGATAACCAGGTCCACCTGCTCGACCCCCACTCCGCGCTCCTTTAGCCGCTCTGGGAGCAGCCCGGTTTCCGTGATGCCCAGGATGTCACGCATTCGGTGGTTGAACTTGCTGCCGTAGCCGGTGTCCACCACGATGTTGTGGTCGCCATCCCGGATTAGCAGGGAGTTCATTAGCATCTTCACACGATTCAACTCGTCCGCCGGGTGCTTCTTTTCCCACATAACCTTCGGGACGAGGCCGAACATTCCACCTCCGTCCGTCAACGACACGCCGTCGCACAGCAAAGAGATCTCTACGTCACCTATCTTCACGTCGGTCACCCATTACGCAGCGCTTCCGGTTCAATTTTCGCAATACTAGCACAAATCATATGGCTATCATCGCCTGCCGGTACCACGACGGTACCCGAACCAGAGAACCAGCCCCACGACGATGATCCCCATGCCCGCTACCGTAAGCGCATTCTTGGATGACAACGTGCTGCCCTGCTGGGATTGGGCTGGTGTAGCCGCGGTGGGAGCCGCCGTAGCAGACGTGGCTGGAGTCGGCGAAGCTGGCGAACGGTCCTCGATCACCGATACGGACTTGCTGCCGTGGTTCAACACGTAGAGATGATTGGTGTTCGGATCGAGGGCCATCGCTTCGGGATGGGTGCCGGTGGGAAGCGTGGCAACCACCCGGTTGGTGGCCAGATCGATAACCGAAACAGAGTTGGCCAGTTCGTCGGCGACGTAGAGCCTATTGGTGTCGGGATTCAGCGCCAGAGCGGTGGCGCCAGCCCCTACTCCGATGGTGGCCGTCACGGTGTTGGTTGCCCCGTCGATCACCGAAACGCTATTGCCGTCGAAGTTGGCCACGTAGACGCGATTTCCCGTCAGGCCAATCACTATACTCAGGGGCTGGATCCCAACGGGAATGGTGGCGACTGCGCTGCTGGTGTTCGCGTCTATGACCGTCACGCTCTTGACGAAGGTGTTCCCCACGTAGACGCGGCCAGTGGCTGGATTTACAGCGATTGTTTCCGGACCGGCTCCGACCGGGATCGTGGCGACGACGGAGTTAGTGGATGTGTCCACCACTGAGACATTGCCACCGTTGGTGTTGACCACGTAGAGGCGGTCAGTGGATGGATCGAGCGCCATAGCCGTCGGCCGGATGCCCACCGCGATGGTTGCGACGACGCCGTTCGTCGTTGCGTCGATCACCGATAGGCTGCCGCCGAGGAAGTTGGTCACGTAGACGCGGTTGGTGGATTGATCCACCAGCACCCGGGTGGGCTGCTTGCCGACGGGTACTGTAGCTACAACTGCGTCGCTTGCCCCGTCGATCACCGAAATGGAGTCGCTG